>NZ_JXSL01000029.1 GCF_000829825.1 Paramagnetospirillum magnetotacticum MS-1
GCGGTGGCTGGCACGTATTTTACCTCCTTTATACTTTTTTTGCTAGATCCGGATTTTTCTGATTGTCTAATATTTAGCACTGCAGTTGTGTTTGAAGACCAGTATCAGGCACTAAGTAGATGAGCCCACGACACTAAGCAATACGCCACAACTGCAGTGCTAAATATTAGACAATCAGAAAAATCCGGATCTAGCAAAAAAAGTATAAAGGAGGTAAAATACGTGCCAGCCACCGCGGTTATACGTAATTCCTACAGTTAAATAGTACGGTGAAAAGGGTGGTTAGAAGAAAAGTTAATTGGTTGTAGCTTTGGGCTAGCGGTAAAAAACTAATCCCACAAGAAACCCTTACCCCCAAATTAAGCATTTGAAGCCACGAAAACTAAGGCCTAAACCAGGATTAGATACCCTGTTATACTTAGAAGTGAACAACCTTAAGCACCAGAGAACTACGAACCTAAAGTTTAAAACTCAAAGGACTTGGCGGTTTTCCAAACCTCCCTGGAGGAGCTTGCCATTGAATCGATAACCCACGA
>NZ_JXSL01000030.1:0-2500 GCF_000829825.1 Paramagnetospirillum magnetotacticum MS-1
CGGGCCCTTAAAAGCGTTACACCGGCCTTTATGGGCCGGTGTTTTCATCGTGAAGGTTTTTCTTGTTCGTTTCCTTTGAAGACCAGGCAGCGTCCTACTCTCCCGTGCCTTAAGACACAGTACCATCGGCGCAGAGGGGTTTCACGTCCGAGTTCGGGATGGGATCGGGTGGAGGGCCCTCGCTATGACCACCTGGTCGTCGAAGGAAACGAAGAAGAATTTCTGATCTGATTAGTACCTTCGTGCACTGATACAAGTATTTCATGTGTCGGGCTTGCCGCTACGCATGGGCGATCAAGCCGATCGAGCGATTAGTACAGCTTAGCTTCACGTGTTACCACGCTTCCACATGCTGCCTATCAACGTGGTGGTCTTCCACGGCTCTGATAGGGAAACCTGGTTTTGAGGGGAGCTTCCCGCTTAGATGCATTCAGCGGTTATCTCGTCCATACATGGCTACCCGGCGATGCCGCTGGCGCGACAACCGGTACACTAGAGGTATGTCCATCCCGGTCCTCTCGTACTAGGGACAGGTCCTCTCAAGTTTCCAACACCCATGGTAGATAGGGACCGAACTGTCTCACGACGTTCTAAACCCAGCTCACGTACCACTTTAATCGGCGAACAGCCGAACCCTTGGGACCTGCTCCAGCCCCAGGATGTGATGAGCCGACATCGAGGTGCCAAACCTCCCCGTCGATGTGGACTCTTGGGGGAGATCAGCCTGTTATCCCCGGCGTACCTTTTATCCGTTGAGCGATGGCCCTTCCACGCGGGACCACCGGATCACTATGACCGACTTTCGTCTCTGCTCGACTTGTTTGTCTCGCAGTCAGGCGGGCTTATGCCATTGCACTCGACAGCTGATTTCCGACCAGCCTGAGCCCACCATCGCGCGCCTCCGTTACTCTTTGGGAGGCGACCGCCCCAGTCAAACTACCCGCCATGCAGGGTCCCGGCCCCGGGTTCACGGGGCGCGGTTAGATACCAGGAAGCAGAAGGGTGGTATTTCAAGGTTGCCTCCACACCAGCTGGCGCCGGTGCTTCATAGGCTCCCACCTATCCTACACATCCACATCCTAGTACCACTGCAAAGCTGTAGTAAAGGTGCACGGGGTCTTTCCGTCTAGCCACGGGTACTCCGCATCTTCACGGAGAATTCAATTTCGCTGAGTCGATGTTGGAGACAGCGGGGAAGTCGTTACGCCATTCGTGCAGGTCGGAACTTACCCGACAAGGAATTTCGCTACCTTAGGACCGTTATAGTTACGGCCGCCGTTTACCGGGGCTTCAATTCAGAGCTTGCACCCCTCCTTTTAACCTTCCGGCACCGGGCAGGCGTCAGACCCTATACGTCGTCTTTCGACTTCGCAGAGCCCTGTGTTTTTAGTAAACAGTCGCCACCCCCTGGTCTGTGCCACCCCCCTCTGCTTGCGCAAAGAGAGGTACCCCTTATCCCGAAGTTACGGGGTCAATTTGCCTAGTTCCTTCAACATCGTTCTCTCAAGCGCCTTGGTATACTCTACCAGTCCACCTGTGTCGGTTTAGGGTACGGTCTATACGCTGGAGTTATTTCCTGGACCCCCTTCACCGCACCCTCAATCCGATAAGAGGATACGATACACGGAGGTCGTCACTTCCAGCAGGCCCACGAATATTAACGTGGTTCCCATCGACTACGGCTTTCGCCCTCGCCTTAGGGGCCGGCTTACCCTGCGCGGATTAGCCTTGCGCAGGAACCCTTGGACTTTCGGCGACAGTGTTTCTCACACTGTTTGTCGCTACTCATGTCAGCATTCTCACTTCCGATACCTCCAGCGCCTCTCACGATGACGCCTTCGCAGGCTTACGGAACGCTCCGCTACCGCGTGCATTGCTGCACACCCGCAGCTTCGGTGCATGGTTTGAGCCCCGGTACATTTTCGGCGCGAGACAGCTATTAGACCAGTGAGCTATTACGCTTTCTTTAAAGGATGGCTGCTTCTAAGCCAACCTCCTGGTTGTTTTGGCCGTCTTACATCCTTTCCCACTTAACCATGACTTGGGGACCTTAGCTGGCGGTCTGGGCTGTTTCCCTTTTGACGATGGACCTTAGCACCCACCGTCTGTCTCCCGGATAGTACTCTACGGTATTCGGAGTTTGGTTAGGTTTGGTAGGTCTTTGGGACCCCCTAGCCCATCCAGTGCTCTACCCCCGTAGGTATTCGTCCGAGGCGCTACCTAAATAGCTTTCGCGGAGAACCAGCTATTTCCGAGTTTGATTGGCCTTTCACCCCTAACCACAGGTCATCTCCGTCTTTTTCAACAGACGTGAGTTCGGTCCTCCAGTGGGTGTTACCCCACCTTCAACCTGCCCATGGCTAGATCACCCGGTTTCGGGTCTAATGCATGCAACTCGTCGCCCTATTCAGACTCGCTTTCGCTGCGCCTACGCCTACCGGCTTAAGCTTGCTGCATACACTAACTCGCTGACCCATTATACAAAAGGTACGCCGTCACC
>NZ_JXSL01000031.1 GCF_000829825.1 Paramagnetospirillum magnetotacticum MS-1
TCGTCGGCGTACCAGATCCGCTTGGGCTTCCCGACCATCTCGCCATCGGGCCAGCCGAAGATCTCGTGGAGCTTTCGATTGCAGCGCTCCAGGATCCGATTTTTAATCAGGACGATGCCGGAGGTCGCCGAGTCCAGGATTGCCTGCTGTTCTGCAAAGGCCAACCGCAACGCTTCGGCGGATTTGCGCTCATCGGTTATGTCCTCGAAAATGGCGACAATGCCTTCGTTGGGCGCGGCGGCATTGAGGGCCTGCACCGCAAGTCGGGTCCAGAACGGCGAGCCGTCCTTCTTGCGAAACTGCTGATCGCATTCGTAGGTTTCGCCTTGCCCAACCTGCTCGTAGATCTCATGCCCAAGCCGCTCCCAGTCGTCATCATCCAGATACCAAACACGGGTCTGTTGCCCCTCCAACTCCCCGAGGCCGTAGCCGAACATTTTGTCGAGACTTCGATTGCAACGAATAACGACCCGCTCCCGGATGAGAGCAATGCCGACCCCGGATGCGTCAAAGATCGCCTTCTGTTCCTGATTGGCAATGGAGAGAGCGTTGGTCCGCTCTGCGACCATCAGCTCAAGGTGATCCTTGTGAAGCTCTAACTCCCGCATCATCCGCTTTTTGTCGGTGACGTCTTCCTTGATTGCAAGGTAATGGGTGATTTCGCCATCCGCCTGACGGACCGGGGCGATATGGGCGAATTCGACATATTCGCTGCCGTCCTTGCGGCGATTGACAAGTTCGCCGTGCCAAGACTCACCTTGGCTCAACTTCGCCCACATATCCTTGAATGTTTCTGGAGGAGTTAGGCCAGACTGAAGAACACGAGGGTTACTGCCGATCACCTCATCGCGGCTGAAACCCGTGTTGCGGACAAACGCGCCGTTGACGTACTCAATCTTTGGCTCAAGATCCGTTATAACAATGCTTTCTGGACTTTGTTCAACCGCCAGAAAAAGCTTTCTTAATGTATCCTCTTGCTTCTTCTTCTCAGTTACGTCCTCCTTGATTCCAACATAGTGACTGACGCGCCCATCGGACTGGCGAAGGGGAACGATGGTTGCCATCTCGATCCGTTCCCGCCCGTCCCGGGTAAGATTGGTAAATTCCCCTGACCAGGTTTCCCCTCTCGTCAATGCCTCCCACATGGCTCTGTAGGTCGAATTTGGCGTCCTCTTTGATTTGAGGATGCGGGGATTGCGGCCAATCACCTCTTCCCGGCTGTAACCCGAGTTTCGGATGAAGGCGTCGTTCACGTATTCGATCTTGGCATTGAGGTCGGCGATCACGACTGGATTCGGGCTTTGCTCGACAACCAGGGAAAGCTTGCGGAGTTCGGCCTGCGACTTTTCCCGCGACACCAGAGCATCCCGAAATGCAAGGATGGCTTGGGCCATGTCCCGCAATATGCTGTGGCGGTTCGCGCTGATCCGTTGGACTTCGGGCAAAGAGGCCGAGGCGACATCGCCTTGCGCCAGATCGTTAAGCGCCGAACTCAGGCTGGATACACGCCGCGCCACCCAGCTTCCTACCAGAACCCAAAGAATCAGCAGCGCCCCAATCAGGATTCCCCCATTCGCCATGATGCGCGCCGCCTGCCCCTCAAAGCTGGCTGACTGCGCTTCTCCATGACGAGCCGCCTCCTCGGCGACGGCCCGCGCGATGGCATGGGTGTGCTCGGACAGCGCGAGATAGCTGTTGGCCGCCTGATAGGCGAACTTCATTGCCCCCGGAGGATCGACGGCGGCGAGGTCTGTCGCCTGGATGATGAACTTTCGGTAGGCGTCAAAATCGATCCTGGTGTCTTCGACTTCATTCAGTGATCCGGCGTCAAGCCGCAGATTTGGAAGTAATTTCTCCAGGTCGGCCAAACGATTGACCACCTCGCTATGGACGCGATAGGTCGCAGCCTCGTCGAGCTTGCCGTCACTCGCCATTTCCAGCATCGATCCGACCATGCGCTGGATGCTGGCGACCTCTTCATTGATATGCGTGGCCGAAGAAACCCGCTCCAATTCCCGGCCCTGCAGGATGCTAACTTCCCTCTGGCTTTCTCTAAGGCTATGAAAGGAGCTGAGATTCAGGGCGCCAGCCAAGATCGTAATCACAATAACCGGCGCAAGAAAGATCACCAGATAGGGCGACATCCGGGCGGGACGGAAACTCATGCTGTCACCGAAAAGGCTAATGTTGCAGGCTAGGCCACAAAGTCGGCGGAATGCTGGCGATATAATCAAACTCACCGTTTCCCTTAGGACGAAACACCACCAGGGTTCCTTCCTTGGGGAAATAACCGATCAGGTCCATCAGGTTCGGCGCATGGGCGATCAGGAGCCGATTCACACCATTGGCGACTGGCGTTGAAAGAAGGCGGCGGGTATTAGCGATGATTGGCTGCTTTTCGACGTCCGTCAAATTCGCCGTGTACAGCAACTCATTGTCGAGTGTGAACGCTTGATTTGGGAAAGCTGCCGCCACCGTGTCCTTGACCCGGCATAGCGGGCTGATGCGGATTTCTCCAACGGGGATGCGGGCCTTTCGAACCTCCTCGCCGACTTCGGCCGCCATTTTCAGCCCATCCTCAGTCAGCGGCCGTTGCGTGGAGCAGTCGTTGAGATCGACGGAGGGATAGCGATCCGGCTTGGTGTTGTCCGTGCGGCCATGGCGCATATAAAGCACCCAGCCTCCCCGGCGCAACTGCTCCAAGGTCTCCTTGGTGGCGGTGATCTCCTTAAACTTTGCCGCCTCGGCCGGAGCCGCGCCAGTAGCGTCGGCATCGGCGGCGACTGGAACGAGGACGGCTGTCGCCACAAACAGGGCAATGGCCATGTGAACAGTGATCTTCATCGCTATTACTCCCCCTGCTCGGGATCCGCGTGACGGCGAGCGATTTCAACAAAGTCATCGCGGCGCGACAGGAAGGCGTCGACCACATCGGGATCGAAATGTCGGCCGCGTCCCTCGGCTATGATCGCGGTGGCGTCCTCGATGCTCATTGCCGCCTTATAGACCCGTCTGCAAATCAGGGCGTCGAAGACGTCGGCCAGAGCCATAAGTCGGGCCGAAACTGGGATGGCCTCGCCGCTCAGGCCCGTTGGATAGCCGCTGCCATCCCATTTCTCATGATGGCCGATGGAAATCTCATGCGCGACTTTGAGGAATGAGAATGCCTCGCCGGCTTGGGCTGCCATCTTGTTGTCGGCCTGCGCCAATGCCTGATCCATGGCACGGCTAATAGCGTCAGCGCCGATAGCCGGATGCGTCTTCATCACCTCGAATTCGTCAGGCGTTAACCGCCCAGGCTTGAGCAGAATTGCATCAGGAATACCAACCTTGCCAATGTCGTGCAGCGGCGCAGCCTTAACCACCATACCGAGCCGGGGGCCGACCAAGGCTTGGTGGAAGCGCTCGTGATTGGCAAGGCGGCGGGCCAAGAGATCGACATAGGCCTGCGTCCGAATGATATGATGGCCGGTCTCGTTATCTCGGGCTTCTGCAAGGCAAGCCAGGGCGCGGACACTGAGATCCTGGATGAGCAGATTTTCGCTCATGCGCCGGGCGACCTCTTGCTCCAGCCAGTCATTCTGGCTGGACAGCCGGTCGCGCGCGCGCTTGAGCTCGAGATGGGTGCGGACCCGCGCCAGCACGATCGCGGGGACGATCGGCTTGGTGATGTAATCGACCGCCCCCAAAGCAAAGCCACGCTCCTCATCCTCTGTGGCATTCATGGCGGTGATGAAGATCACAGGAATGTCATGTGTCTCGGGATCCGAGCGGAGGCGTTCAAGGACGGCGTATCCGTCCATGCCGGGCATCATGACATCCAATAAAATGATGTCTGGGCGAGGAGTTGAGCCGACTATCCTTAAAGCACGCTCGCCCGAATTGGCGACGCGGACTTGGTACAACGGCTGGAGAAGCTCCCCCAAGATGGTCAGATTCTGTGGGGTGTCGTCAACGATCAGGACGCTTGTCAGCGGATGCGGGCCCGAGTCCTGGTCCATAGGTGAATCCTTGTCATAGCCATCCCCATGGCAAGTCGCCTAACCATAAACTTTCGAGATAGTCTATTCGGTTCGGCGAGGCAGTGAAAAGCATATTTTCACCCCCCACTCATCACCATCTTCAATCCAGACTCGGCCCCTTGCGGCTTCGACAATTTTCTTTACTAGGGCAAGGCCGATGCCCGTTCCGGGCCTGTTAAAATCAGCATGAAGCCGTTCAAACAACCAGAATACTCGATCACGGAATTCACATGGTATTCCTATGCCGTTGTCGGCAACCGAAAAGACAACATCGGATCCATCGAGATTTACCATGATGGTAATGTGGAGGTCGCGCTCCGGATCTCGGTAATCGATGGCATTGGTGATAAGCGCCCTGAAAATCGCAGTCAGTTGGTCAGAGTTCAGCCAAACGGACGGCATTTCAGCTCGAGTGATCTTGCCCCCGGCATCTTCTAGCCGGTGGTCAACCTGTCTGATGGCGATATTGAGGGCATTTTCCGCATCACAGAGCGCGGAAGGATCTGGAGCCTGGCAGGCCGCGAGATACAGCACGACGTCATGAAGCATGGTCCGCAGCCGTACAGCCCCGTCCATTATCTGTGCCAGGGACATTTCAGCGGCTTCATTCAATGGCTTCGGCAGTGAGCGCTGCAGCAATTGGGCGAAGGTGAACTGGCGCCGAACCGGCTCCTGCAAGTGGTGCGCGAGTATTTCCAGGAGACGACTCAATTCCGCTTCAAGAACGACATTTTGGTCATACAGCCAATCGCGCGTTGCCTTCATATCCAAATGATTACGGACCCGCGCTTCGACGATGGCCGGACGGATCGGCTTCGTGATGTAGTCCACCGCGCCCAAGTCCAGCCCTTTACGCTCATCCTCCGTGCTATCCAGCGCGGTCACGAAAATCACTGGGATCTTTCGCGTCTCGGGATTTTCCCTGAGCCGCCGAAGGCACTCATAGCCATCCATAACCGGCATCATCACATCGAGCAGAATGAGGTCGGGTTGTGGATAGGTTGAGGCGATTTTTAACGCACGCTCGCCGGACGTCGCCACCTTAACCAAATATGATGGCTGCAATAACTCGCCAAGAACTTGGAGGTTCTCGGCAACGTCGTCGACGATAAGAACGACGGGACGCTCGCTTCTCATAACCATTTTAAGCTCAAAGAACCTGAAGTAGCTCATATGGTAATACTAAAGTGTTTTTGCGACAACAACGGCCTCGCGCGTTTGCGCTGTGGTTGTCTGGACGTCCAGATTTGGTCAGGTAGAGCCGGTTGGCCCCGGCGCGGTGGGTGACCGCCCTACCTCCGACAACCGCCCTTCAGTTTAAATTTTGCCGCGTCCCATGCGACACCACATGAGATGCGCCGTCATCCCACTCCCGAGACCCATGGCAGGTTTTGGGTATCATCTGCTGTCACCCGCTGCTGCCGGTGATCGGATCGGCTCTGGCGACGTCCTGGCTGGGAATGTCGGTGTGATGTCGGTGGGTTGTTGCATCAATCTGTTGAGGTCGCAAGCACCAGCCCCAGGTCCACCGCCAGCCAAGGGATGCGCACATCAGGTAATCACCTTATTTCTTTGCCGACATACATAAGCCATAGTATCAGTGGAATTTTTCTAAAAAGCACTCTACCTGCTTAGGTCTAATGTGGCTTCCCTGGGGGATGTGATGGATTTCCACTGGAACATTGCTCGGCGGCTGACCGCTCTGACCGCCATTATGCTGACGATCTTGATCGCCACCAGTGGGTTCGGCATTCACGGGTTGAGTCGAATGCACGACAGCTTCAAAGGGGTCGCCCAGGACACCACCAAGGCGCTTAGCGACCTTTCCGGGGTCGTCGATGCCCTCCATCGCATCCGCATCCGGACGGTCAGTGCCACGGTGGAGCGCGACTCTGCCAAGGTGGCGGCGCTGAGGGACGAGTTCAAAAAGCAGATGAGTGATCTGGACAAGGCGTGGGGGAGCTATGCATCTTCCCAGATGACTGCTCAAGAGGCGGCCCTGGCTCGGGACGCTGAGGCTGGGTTCAAGTCATATCGCGTCTACCTGACTGCCAATTGGGACCGCATCTCTGCCGGTGACCTGGAAGGTGCGCGGATCGATTTGTTGGGACCGGGAACAGACCAGTTTCGCAAGGCCGCCACTCCCCTCCGCAAACTGATGGACTACCAGCGAGAAGAAGCCAACGCGTCCTTCTTGGAGGGAGAGGCTAATTATGCATCTGATCGGACCGTCAGCTTCAGCCTCGTGGGCCTCGGCATTATTCTCGGCGTGGTGCTGTCGATCCTGATTGCTCGTTCGGTTTCCGTGCCCATTCACCAGATTACCTCGGTCATGCAGAGCCTCGCCAAAGGCGATACCTCAATCAACGTGTTCGGCACTGAGCGAAAAGATGAGACCGGGCAGATTGCCCGTGCGGTCGAGGTTTTCAAGTGCAATGCCATCGACAAATCTCGCGTCGAGGCAGAGGCAGCCGACGCCAAGCACCGGGCTGATCAGCAGCTTCGTTCGGAAATGCAGCGCTTAGCCGGAGAGTTCGAGTCCAGCGTCGCCACGGTGGTGGACAATGTTGCTGGCGCATCTTCTGATATGGAACTGACGGCCCAAACCATGTCCTCTCTATCCGGGCAGGTTTCTGCCCAGGCAAATGCCGTGGCCGCCGCCTCGGAACAAGCAAGTGCCAATGTTCAGACCGTTGCCGCCGCCGCAGAGGAGCTATCCGCCTCGGTTTCGGAGATTGGTCGGCAGGTGAGCGATGCGGCACGCGTTTCACGCGATGCTGTTGATGAGGCGTCTCACGCGGATGCAATCGTCCATGGACTGTCTGAAGCGGTCGGACGAATTGGCGAAGTTGTCAAACTCATCAACGACATTGCAAGCCAGACCAACCTACTCGCCTTGAACGCGACCATTGAGGCTGCTCGTGCAGGTGAGGCTGGCAAGGGTTTCGCCGTGGTTGCCAACGAGGTCAAGAGCCTTGCCAACCAGACCGCACGAGCCACCGACGAGATCGCACAACAGATCAATACCGTTCAGACCGAAACGGGTCGTGCCGTCGATGCAATCCAAAGCGTCAATTCAACCATCGGCCGGATTGACGAGATCTCTTCGGCGATTGCATCTGCCGTGGAGCAGCAATCAGCGGCAACGCAGGAGATCGCCCGCAACGTAGAAGAGGCTGCCAGAGGCACCCAAGAGGTTTCCAGCAACATCGGCGGCGTCACATCGGCTGCCAGTGAAACCGGACAGTCCTCGGCTATGGTTCTCTGTGCTGCGCAGAAGCTGTCTTCGGAGTCCGCGTCGCTCCGTCGATTGGTCGGGGATTTCGTCGCAAAGGTCCGCAATGGCTAATCAGCCTGGGGAGACTGCCGATGCAGGAAGCGGCTTTTTTTCGAGGAACGTTCGATGAGACCATGGACCTCCTGGTCGAGGCCCGGAACTATATGCGGCACTGCGAACGTCGTGACCGTAAGCGCCTTGGCAATATGGTTGGCCTACGGCTGAACTGCGAAGCAATGCGCATCACCTCCCGCCTGACGCAGGTTATGGCGTGGCTGATGGTTCAAAAGGCAGTTCACACTGGTGAGCTGACCCCAGAGCAGGCTTTGGCCGAGGAGAGGCGCCTTACCTACGCCGATGTTTGCATGGATCGAAGTGCTGAAGAGGACACCAGCCTCCCATCGGGATTTCGCAGCCTGATGGATCGATCTTGGCACTTGTTTGCACGGGTGGAGCGACTGGAGCAACTCATTGTGGGGCGAATACGGCATTGACCAACTCATCCTGCATTGGCGGGCATTACGGTCAAGCCCGCTCCCAAGTCACCAGCCTGTATTTTCGGTCCAGCTGCTGTCCACCGCTGCTGCTGGTGTCGGATTGACTCTGGCAGCGTCCTGGATGGGAATAGCGGCCATGCGTATGGAGTGATGCGTCCATCGTATCCCAGCCGAGGCAACTTCACCGATTTCGTACTGGCCGGTGAAGAAACGGTGAATTTCCGGGAAGTTAGAACTGTAGTGCCAACCACACGTAGTATATTAAATTGCTTGGCCGTAACCGAGTAGTGCCAACTGAGAAATCCGATGTTTATTCGCGAAAAGAAGTCGAAGGGAACGAGCTACTATCAAGTGGTTAGGTCGCGTCGGGACGCCGGAAAGGTCGTTCAGGACGTTGTAGTGGCGCTTGGTCAATGTCGCACCATCAGCGCAGCCATCAGCGTTTCCGACCAGGAACTGTGTGACGCTCGAGACGCTTTGAACCGGGAGTTCGGAGATGATGTTCCCAGCGATCTGAATGACGATATCGCGGTTGGCACTACAGCTGATAAGATGCCAAAGACGGTCGCGAGGCGTTTCCGCCAGCGCATCAAGACGGTACTGAGGCTTACCGAGAAGATCGCGCATCTGCGCGAGGTCGAGACGGAGCTCGAAGACACGTCACCGTCAGCCAATCCTGATGTCGCCGAGATGAAAAAGAAGTCACCTCTCTGGGGCACATGGTAGTGCCAACCGGTTACCTACAAGGGCAAATCGCACGAGAGCTCTAACGATGTGACGGCCCGCTCTGACCGTTTATCAGGATGGTTCGGCAAAGCCGTTTTCAGAGTCATAGGAGTCAACTTCATGGCCGCTGGTAGGGGTGTGCCCCAGCGTGCCCATCGACCGCCAGCGAGTCTAAAAACGCGATTGGCGATGCACCCATCTACCAACTGCCCCATACGGCGCAGGGCTTTTGATCCGTCGCTGTGTCAGCTTGCTTCTCTGGCATCGTGGATTCAGAAACGTCACCGGACTGCATAGCTTCCAAACGGCTGATCACGTTCTTCACCGAACCAAAGCTCCATGTGCCACCCTGTGCGGGCTTGATGCCTCGCTCATTAAGCGCTGCAGCCATCTTGCGTAGCGATTTGATACCAGCCTCTTTGAGCTCTGCGATCACCGGAGCAAGCTGCCGAGCTCTTTCATCTGCATCCTGCGAACGAACCACGCCGCTGCGCTCACGAGCCTCATCAAGGTTCGTATGATTGCCAAGCTTGTAGCCGTCGGCCTTCTTCTTTTTCAGAGCCACTTTTGTGAGCTCACTGATCAATTCAACTTCACGTTGCGCTCGGGCCGCGTCAACGATCATAAGCTCCTTTTTGGAGCGCCCCACGTTCAAGGCGATCAGTTTGACGCCTTCATCAGCCAAGAACGCCAACAAAGCGTCTGTGTTCCGGGTAAGGCGATCCAAGTTGGAAACGATAATTGGTATGCCAAGCCTGCGAGCCGTCGATATAGCTTCTTGTAGGACAGGACGGTCATTGATGCCGGTTTCACCTGTGCCGGTTTCGACTTCTCTTAAGACATCGAGGAGCTGAATCCGACTTGCTTTGGCATAGGCACGTATCTGTGTCTCTTGGAGATCAAGGCCGATGCCATTGTCTCCCTGTCCTTTTGTAGAAACGCGTGTATAGGCAATAGCTTGGCGCATAACTGCTTACTCTGGTAACTGGATACTGATCGTATATTTAGTATACGACCCCTTTTACAGATTGTACAGTCAGATGCGGCCCCTCTCCAAGGATGAACGGTAGCACGGCGCGGATCAGCCGCCATCCGGGCCAGCGTGTGTCGGAACTTCTAGGACTTCGATTTAGAGAAGAGGGTGGGTGGCGGAGCCACAAATGGGCCTGTCCTTGCGGTCTGTGGCGCGGACATGGTACACAGAGCACGAAACGCCGCATCTCGGCGCATCAGCAACCCATTGAAATTTCAGCTATTTTGGAAGTTGGCGTCCCCACGGGGATTCGAACCCCGGTTACCGCCGTGAGAGGGCGGTGTCCTAGGCCTCTAGACGATGGGGACGCAAGAGGCGCGAGGCCCGCTTTATGTCGGAAAGCGGGCCCCCTGGCAAGCTCTTTTTTCCGCCAATTCCATGCGGATGGGAAACACCCGGCCGGTATCGCGCTCCAGGCGGTGGGCCAGCATCTGCACGGTCTGGGGATGCCCCTCGCCATGGGCGGCGGTACCGACGATGAGCCAGATCATATCCGGCTCCCAGGCCTGGGCCATATCGGTGGCGGAGGGTTTGGCACTGCCGTCGGGATGGGAGTGCCAATGGCCGATCACCCGCCGATCCGTACCGCGCACGGCGCGTTCGGCGGCGAAGCGGGCCGCCGGATCCAGTTCGAAGCGGTCATTGCCCTCGGATTTGAGAAGATTCTCGGCATTCATGACCTGGGTTACGGTCACCACCCGTCGGCCTTTACCGATCAAGAGACCACAGCCCTCGCCCGGCCAGGCCGCTTCGGCGGCGGCGGCGATGGACGCCATTTGCTGGGCCGTGAGGACCAGCATGGCGTTCAGCGGACGGCGGGTTCGGGCGTCAGGACGAAGCCGCCCGCCACCTTGCCCGAATTGGGGTCGAGGACCACAATGCGTTCGGGCCCACCGCCGGTCATGCGCAGCACCACCCGCTCGCCCGCCACCATCATCTGCTCGACGCGCGACCCAGCGGGAATCGGCACCGCAAGCTGTCCGAATTCGGCGACGGGCGCCGCGGCTGCGCGCCCCAAAGCCGCCGAGGGCGTTCCCTTCCCCGGCGCTTTGCTGTAAAGCCCATAGCCAAGGACGCCCAAGCCAGCCAGCAGCAAGACACCCAGGAACAGCACCAATCCCTTGATCGCTCTCATGATCCCCGCTTCAATCCCTGTTTGCCCATGGACCCTTCCGTGACCCAGCGCCTGACCCCACCCGCCGTCGAGCCCGAGGAAGCCGCTACCCGCCTGGACCGCTGGCTGGCGGCTCGCCTGCCCGAACTGTCGCGCACCCGCATCAAGGCTTTGATCGAGGATGGGCGGGTCAGCCTGGATGCGACGACCATATCCGACGCCTCGCTGAGGGTCAAACCCGGCCAATGCTTCACGGTCGAGGTGCCACCCGACGCTCCGGCCGAACCGGAGGCTCAGGACATCGCGCTTTCGGTGGTCTATGAGGACGAGGACCTGATCGTCATCGACAAACCGGCTGGCATGGTGGTCCACCCCGCCCCCGGCAATCCCGACGAGACCCTGGTCAACGCCCTGCTGGCCCATTGCGGCGAGTCCCTGGCCGGGATCGGCGGCGTAAAGCGCCCCGGCATCGTGCACCGCATCGACAAGGACACCAGCGGCCTGCTGGTCGCCGCCAAGACCGACGCCGCCCACCGGGGACTGGCCGCCCAATTCGCAGAACACAGCCTGGAACGGGCCTATTGGGCGCTGGTCTGGGGCACGCCATCGCCCCGCCAGGGCGAGATCGAGGGCAATATCGGACGCAATCCCAATGACCGCAAGAAGATGGCCGTGGTCAAAAGCGGGGGTAAACCGGCCTTGACCCGCTATCGCGTGCTGAAGAGCTTTGCCGGCGGCGCCGTCAGCCTGGTGGAATGCCGCCTGGCCACCGGGCGTACCCACCAGATCCGCGTCCACATGACGGCCCAAGGCCACCCCCTGATCGGCGATCCGGTCTATGGGCGCATTCGCGGTAGCCGCAAAGTGGTCCTACCACCGGAGGTCAAGGAGTCCCTGACCACATTTCCGCGCCAGGCGCTTCATGCCTATCTACTTGGTTTTTCGCACCCTACTAAAGGATATGAAGTACGCTTCGAAAGCCCTATACCAGCAGATATCAATGCATTGATGCGGTTTTTAGAGGTTCTATAAAAAACACCTATACTTGAGCCTGTCGCTATGACATTATCGTCTCATCAGCCGGTGACGAAGGATCGCCCATGACGGGTCCGATCCGATAACGAGGGAAAACCCTCCGCGCCGAAAGAGGAGATGAGACGATGACGGCAATCGCTTCCAGTCTGTCGCTCGCGCCCGAAGGCAATCTGACGCGCTACCTTCAAGACATCCGCAAGTTTCCCATGCTTCCGCCGGAGGAAGAGTACCTCCTGGCCAAGCGCTTCCGTGAACACGGCGACCTGCCCGCCGCCAATCGGCTGGTGACCAGCCATCTGCGCCTTGTGGCCAAGATCGCCATGGGCTATCGCGGTTACGGTTTGCCGCTGGGCGAGCTGATCAGCGAGGGCAATGTCGGCATGATGCAGGCGGTGCGCCGCTTTGATCCCGAACGGGGCTTCCGGTTGGCCACCTACGCCATGTGGTGGATCCGCGCCGCCATCCAGGAATACATCCTGCATTCCTGGTCGCTGGTGAAGATGGGCACCACCGCCGCCCAGAAGAAGCTGTTCTTCAACCTGCGCAAGCTCAAGGGGCAGATGCAGGCCATCGAGGAAGGCGACATGTCGGCCGAGAACGTGGCCAAGATCGCCACCAAGCTGGAAGTCACCGAGGACGAAGTGATCACCATGAACCGGCGGCTGTCCAGCCCCGACCACTCCCTGAACGCGCCCGTGCGCACCGAGGGCGAGGGCGAATGGCAGGACTGGTTGGTCGATGATCACGAAGACCAGGAAACCGAACTGGGAGAGCGTGAGGAAATGGGCCAGCGCCGCGGCATGCTGACCAGCGCCCTGGCGGCGCTCAACGACCGCGAACGGGCCATCCTGATCCAGCGCCGCCTGACCGAGGACCCCGCCACCCTGGAGGACCTGTCCCAGCGCTACGGCATCTCGCGCGAGCGGGTGCGCCAGATCGAAGTCCGCGCCTTCGAGAAGCTGCAAAAATCGGTTAAGACGGCCTCCGCCCAGGCCGAGGCCCAGAATCGGGCGTAACGGCCTTTAGACGCGAGAAAGAAAAGCCCCCGGCCATGATCGGGGGCTTTTTCCTGTGCGGAAAGAACAAGGGGCCCGTGATAAATCGCGGCGGGCCCAATTTTTCGCCTAACCGCTAGCTGCGGATTTTCTTCAGGAAGCTTTCCACCTCGTCGTCCAGGGACTGGACCACCTGGGTGAGACTCTTGGAGCTCCAGATCACCCGTACCGTACCGGCACAAGCCATGGTCGAGGCCTTGGCCAGGGTCGTGACGTTATCCGAGACCGCCTCGGCTTCGTGCGCGACTTCCTGGATATTGCTGGCGATTTCCTGAGTCGCCGCCTCCTGTTCCTGCACGGCCCCTGCGATGGCCGAGGTCACCTGATCAATGGAACGGATGGTATCGGCAACGCCCTGGATGCTGGCGGTCATTTCACGGGTGGAGTTCTGGACCGCGCCCACCTGCTGAGCGATCTCGTCGGTGGCGCGCGCCGTCTGATTGGCGAGATTCTTCACCTCGTTGGCGACCACGGCAAAGCCCTTGCCCGCCTCGCCCGCCCTGGCCGCCTCGATGGTCGCATTCAGCGCCAGCAGATTGGTTTGCGCCGCAATATCGTTGATCAGTTTGACGATCTCGCCGATGGCCTGCACGGATTGCGACAACCCCTCCATATGGACCGATGTGGCGCCCACATCTTCGACCGCCTGACGAGCGATATGGCTGGATTGACTGACCTGCTGGGCGATTTCATTGACGGACGAGGCCAGTTGCCGGGTCGCCGCCGAAACCACGGAGGCGCGCTCATTGGTATTGCGGGCGGCATCGCCGACCGAAATGGAATGGCCGCCGCTATGCTCGGAATGCTTGGCCATGGCGTTCGCGGTGCGGCCGATGGCGGTGGTAGACACGCCCACCTCGGCCACCTTGGCCTTGATGGTGGCCTCGAAATGGTCGGCCACCGCCGCGAGCGCGGCGCTCTTGTCACGTTCGGCGCGGGCGCGTTCCTCGTCCTGGTCGAGGCGCAAGCGCTCGTTTTCCAGGCCATTTCGTTTAAAGACCTCCACTGCCCCGGCCATGCTTCCGATTTCGTCCTTGGCCCCGGAGAACGGAACCTCGACGGAGAAGTCGCCCGCGGCCAGCGTCTCCATGACGGCGGTGATGCGGCGAAGCGGAGAGACAATCTTCGCCTGGGCCACGAATGCGGCACAGGCAAGGCCGAAAATCAGGCCAAGCACCAAAACGGCAAGCAGGCGGGCCTGCTGGGTGCCGAACTCCGAAACGACCATGTCGCGCAGACGGACCACGTCACTTTCATTCTCGGCAGCCAGCGTCTTGATCTTGTCGTTCAGCGCCGCGCGGACCTTGCGGTTGGCGTCGTTGTCGCCGAAGGCCCTCGCCTCGGGCAGGGTCGCGTCGCGCGACAGCCGGACCAGTTCCGTGCGAAAGCGGATGAAGTCCTCGGCGGCCTTTTGCGCCTCTACGAAATTGCCCCGCTTATCGGCGGGATATTGTTCTCCCCATTCCTTGAGAACCGAGCGAAGCTTGTCGAGATTCTTGAGCAGCGGCACCGCGTATTTTTCGGATTCAGCCGGGCTCTGAGCCATGTAGATACCGCGCGAATCCATGACGACCGCCAGGATCAGACCATTGACCCGCTCCCCCAGAACGGCGCTGCGCGACACATCGCCCATTTCGTCGACGACGGTCTTGTACGATCTGAGAGTGGACAGGCCCATGATGCCAACCACGGCCACGGCAACAACCAAAATAGCAACGGCGAGATATATCTTTCCCGCAATACGCAAATTAATCATTGCCCGACCCCATTACATGCAGGAGCCCAACGGTGGTTCCCTGAATTGACAGTACCTTACAATAACGTTGCAGCGCACCGTTGGCAAATGTGTACTAAGGGTTAGGTGATACGAGGCAAATCTCTGCCTCTACATTTCGGCGGCTCAAGACAATAGCCGCCAGGATGGCAAAACGCCCCAGAAAAGGCAGCGGCGGCATCCATTCTTTAGGCGGCTGACGCCTCGCCTCAGCCCTTCTTGGATACTTCGTCGCCCCATTCGTCCATCAGCTTCTTCTGAGCGGCCTTGAGACTGCTTACCCGACGCTGGCTGCTGGCGGAGAGATAGCTGGCCACCATGGGCGGCATGGCGGCATAGATGCCCCAGCCGATGGCCGAACAGCCATAGGCGGTCATCAGCATGATGGGGTCGGTCAGCATGCGCAGTGCCTCGTCCAGGGTGTGGACCCCGAACCACAGCCCGAACAGATAGGGGAACACGCCCGCGAAATTCAGGCCGCCCACGCACAGGAAGGCGTATTTGTTGGGCCCCTTCTCGGTCGCCCAGGAGGCCAGGGTGGGAAGCATTCCGAAGCCCAACAGAGCCACGGTGGGCAAGGAAAAGGGAACAAGCGCGGCGAGGACCATGAGGACCACGCCCTTGTTGATCCCGCCTCCGCCACCGCCGCCCTTTTTGGCCGCGGCGGCCGCGCGGGCCTGTTCCACTGCTGACATCTTCTTTGCCATGGGCCGAAGCATGGCACCACCGCCCCGTAATGGCAATGCGGCAGGCATCGAAGATCAGAGTGATACGTCTAAAAAACCGCCGATATTACCACAATGGAAGCCGTGATCATGGCCACCAGGATTCCGGCCACGGCCGCAGTCTGGCGTCCGATCTTGTCGGCCTCGGCGCTTCGCTCCTCTGTTTCCATCAAGATATGCTTGATCTCATCCTCGGCGGCCGCGTATTGCGCCTGGGCGAAGACGAACTCCTGCTCGTCGCGCACGCGCTCGTCGGCGTTTTCCAGCAGGTTGTAGATTTCCACCACCGAGCCTTTGCGGACCAGCCGGGGAATCTCTTTTTCCAGTTCTTTGCGCTTTTCCCGTCCGTGGAAGGCCTGGACGATGGGCGCGATCATGGCGCCGACCCAGGCCGCCAGACCTGGCAGGGATTCAGGTCCCAGCCGGTATTGCAGCACGGCAAACAGGTTCAGCGCCGCCATCATGGCCACGCTCTGGTTCGAATCGCCCAACGCGGTGAGATTGCGGTCGATATCCGAGCGCATGCGCGCCCCCAGGAAGGCCGCGATATGGCGGTCCACCGGGATCTGCTTGCCGTCGGTCCGCTTGGACGACGCGGCATTCAGCGCAGGCAGGAGCTCTTTGACCTCCACCACATATTCCTCGCCCAGCAACGAGCTTTGGCACGGAAGCGCATCGTTCAGTTCGTAAAGGCAGCGTTCGAGACCATACCCCATGCCGGTCTGTGACAGATAGGACCGCAATTCCTTGAAATTGGATTCCATCAAGGAATTGTCGGGCTGGTATTCGCCGCGCATCTCGAACCACAGGCGCGGCACTTCGCGCAAGATGATCTCGGTCAGCAACCTTGTATCGCCACGGCTGGCCATCACCGCCGCCAAGGCCGAGCCGAAACCGTCGGGCATGGCGTTGAAACCCTTGTAGCGGATGGGGGCCGCCTGATCCAACAGGATCAGGACCTTGCACAGCATCAGATCGGTCGAGCTTTTCTTGTCGGTCGACGAGTTGAGCGCCATGCGCACCACCTCGGCCACCACATTGGCCTTGTCCTTGTCCTCCACGGCGCGGCGCAGCCACAGTTCCAGCTTGCCCTCCACCACGGGAGGGATGGCCTGGTCCCAGTTCTTGGACATGGCCTGGGACAGTTCGCGGCCGTTGAAATATTCCTTTCCCATGAAGGGGAAGCCACGCGCCGCGCGCTTTTCGCCCCTGGGCTGCAAGGGCGACATGCGCCGTCCCGACAGCCACAGGTCCAGATCCTCGGCGTCCCAGCGCTGGGAACCGTCATCGCACAAAAGGCCGCGCAGCAATTCGATCAGCGGCAGAGGCAGGCGCTCGTCGCCGATCAGCATGTTGTAGCTGCCCTGCTGGATCTTCATGCCCAGGATGGCGTCGTCGGAGAGCCCCGCCACCGGATTGCGTCCGAGGATCAGAAAGGCGATGGTGACGCCCAATGAGTAGTAATCCTCGGTATGATCGCCGCTGCCCCGCGCGATGGGCGTGCACATGCCCGATTCCACCGTCTCGAACAGCACCGCCTGATCGAAAGCGGGGGGCGCGCAGACACAATCACCAAAAGCCAGACGCTCGCCATTGCCATCGGCGAAGAACAGATTGGTGGGCCGGATGGAACGGTGGGGAACGCCGCGTCCGTCCATTTCCTTCAAGGCGGCGGTCAGCGGCTCGATGACCCGCTTGGAAATCTGGTACTCGTCGATGCGCGGCACGTCCGAGCGCATATTGGCCATCACCCGGTCGCCGCCGGGGCGCTCGTAGACCACAGTCATGCACTGGCGGCCAGCGGGCGGCCAGTTCATGGGCCCCCACTCCACCAATTGCATCAATCCGGGCGAGGACACGCCTTTCAGCGCCCGCATGGCATTGACCCGGGGCGGCAGTTCCGGTTTGCAGATCAGGCCGAACAGCGCCCGGTTGGGGTCGCGCTTGTCCTCGGCGACGAAGGCATCGGCCGACGGCGTGGACAATTCGGGCAATGGCTGGTTGGAGCGGATGGTATAGCGGTCGCGCAGAACCCCTGGCGGGCCGGTCTGTTTGACCACCTCCACCCTGACCTCATCGCCACCCTCGTCCTCGGCCGGATCGATTTCCGTTTCGATCTCGGCCTCGTCGATTTCCGACATTTGCCCCTTCCATGGGCCGACCCCGCTGGGGGCCGGACTGTTCTCAGTCTAAAGGCGGAAAGGCCGTCCTACAATCATCAGGTCGCGAAAGGATCATGCACCAGGATGCTATCCTCGCGTTCGGGACTGGTTGACAGCAGCGCCACCGGGGCCTCGATCAATTCCTCGATGCGGCGGATATACTTGATGGCGGTGGCGGGCAGGTCCTTCCACGACCTCACGCCGCGAGTGCTTTCGGACCAGCCGGGGATGACCTCGTAGATGGGCTCCACCTCGGCCTGACCGGTCATGGAAGCCGGGAAATGCTGGATCACCTTGCCGTCCAGCTTGTAGCCGGTGCAGATCTTCAGCTCGGTAAAGCCGTCCAGCACGTCCAGCTTGGTGAGTGCGATTCCGGTGATGCCGCCCACCTTGACCGCCTGACGGACCATGACGGCGTCGAACCAGCCGCAACGGCGCGGACGGCCGGTGACCGTGCCGAATTCATGGCCGCGCTCGCCGATGGACTTGCCGATCTCGTCGAACAGCTCGGTGGGGAACGGCCCCTCGCCCACGCGGGTGGTGTAGGCCTTGCAAATGCCCAGCACATAGCCCACCTGCCCTGGCCCGACGCCAGAACCAGTTCCGGCATTGCCCGACACGGTGTTGGACGAGGTGACGTAAGGGTAGGTGCCGTGATCCACGTCGAGCATGGCGCCCTGGGCGCCCTCGAACAGAACGCGCTTCCTGGTATGGCGCACCTCGTCCAAATGCTGCCAGACCACGTCGGCGAAGGGCAGGATCTTGGGCGCCACATCCAGCAGCTTGGCCAGCAGTTCGGCCCCATCCACCTCGGCGGCCCCCAGGCCGCGCAGCAAGGCATTGTGGTGGCGCAGCAAGGTAGCGATCTTGGCTTCCAACACCTTGGTGTCGGCCAGATCGCAGACCCGGATGGCGCGGCGGCCGACCCGATCCTCATAAGCCGGGCCGATGCCACGGCCAGTGGTGCCGATCTTGGCCGAGCCGCTGGCCTCTTCGCGCGCCTTGTCCAGATGGGCGTGCAGCGGCAGGATCAGACAGGCATTCTCGGCGATCTTCAGCACGTTGGGGGTAACGTCGATTCCTTGGGCACGGATGCGCTCGATCTCGGCCAGCAGGGCCCAGGGGTCGATCACCACGCCGTTGCCGATAATGGACAACTTGCCGCGCACCACGCCCGAAGGCAGCAGCGACAGCTTGTAGGTCACGCCGTTGATGACCAGGGTATGGCCGGCATTATGGCCGCCCTGAAAGCGCACCACCACATCGGCGCGCTCGGACAGCCAATCGACGACCTTGCCCTTGCCCTCGTCGCCCCACTGGGCGCCGACCACAGCCACGTTCGCCATAGCTTTAAGTCCCCTAACCTATTCGACTTCGACGATACCATCAGGCCCGAGGCAATGCCCACAGCCCTGACGCTTTGCTTCGATCTTGGAATCGGCGGCGGGGACCAGCCCCGACACGGTCACCCAGCCCTGGACGCGGAACGCCTGGGCCCAGGCCCTGGGCGTTCCCGCCGGAACGAACAGCCGCCTGGCCGGTTTTGGGCCGGGAAGCGCCGCCAGAACGGAATCCATGAACAAGGTGGCACCGGTGGCCGGTTCGCCCCCCCCGCCCTGATAACGTCCGCCACGCCCCAGCTCAGCCCCCATATTGCGGGCGAACAGGGTGAAGCTCAGTCCCGTATGATACTCGAATCCGCGATTTTCCACAGGATCGACCGTCAGGGTGAGGCTGGGAAGGTCGGCAGCCACCAGTCCCACCACCTGTGCCAGACGGTCGCGTTCGCGGGCGGCAGCGGGCGGCAGATCCAGGGCGGCCAATTCGCTCAGGGCGCGGGCAGCCGGACCGGCAGCGGCGATCAGAGCCTGAAGCAGAGGCGCGGCTTGACCGCCCAGAGCGGCGACCGTGGCGCTGTCCTTGTGATCGAGCGCGGCGCGCAAGCGTTCCGCCGTCTCGCCGGAAATGCCGTAGGCGGCGAACACCGCAGGCACCAGGGTGGGCAGGGCCAGATCGGCGGAGACGCCGGGCACGCCCATCTCGGCCAGAGCCTCGGCGGTCATGACCAGAACCTCGGCATCGGCGCGGGCCTCGTCGGAGCCGATCAGCTCGATTCCCGCCTGACCGAACTGGCGTTCGGGGCGCAGCTGGGTCCCCTTGACCCGCAGAACCTGACCGGCATAGGACAGGCGCAGGGGCCGGGGCTGGGTGCCCAGACGCGTGGCGGCGATGCGGGCCACCTGGGGCGTCATGTCGGCGCGCAGTCCCATCATCTTCTGGCTCATGGGGTCCATGACCCGGAAGGTCTGGGACGACGTGCCGCCGCCCGCTCCGTCCAGCAGGCTTTCCTCGAATTCGATCAGCGGAGGCTTGACCCGGTCATAGCCGTGACGGGCGAACATGCTCATCAGGCTGTGGACGACGGAGGCTTCAAACTCCGCGTCTGGGGGCAGCATGTCGCGCAGGCCGGCGGGCAGCAGGGCCCGATTGGCGGACTCGGTCATCTTTTGGTGTCGCAACCCGGAACATAAGGGCGGGCGTCGCAGCGACGCCCGCGCGGTTATCTGGCAGTGCCCGATGTAACGCGTTTGGCCCCCAGGGGCAAACGGAATCCGGGGCCTGACGATCTAAAAGCGCCGACGATCACCCAGATCGTTCAGGCACTTCATCACGCCCACCGAAGCGTCGGCGGCACGGGCGATGGCGGCCAGCGCCCCGTCCAGGTCGCCGTTCTTGAAGCAGCGGGCCGCGTCGATGCCATTCTTGTGCACGTCCCGGTGGGGGGCTTCCAGGGCGGCATAGGCCGGATGGCGCAAGATGGTCTCGTCCGAGAGACCGGCGCACCACTTGCCCAGGCGGCACTTTGTATGATCGGCCAGATCATCGGGATTGAGCACTTCGCGGCCCACGACCATGTCGGCCAGCCGCTTGCGCCACAGCATATGGTCGGATTTGGCCACATGCAGGGTGAAGTCCTCGATCTCCAGCGCCGCCATCTCGTTCAAGGCCGCGACAATGCCTTTGGAGGCGCCGTCCATCTCGTCGACCACGTCGTTGATGGTGGCCACGTTGCGCGCCGACAGCCCGGCGATGGCGCCCACGCCTTCGGAGACATCGGCCGAGGCGGCGCTCTGCTGGCTCAAGATACCGGCGATCTGGGCCATCTTGACCGAGACGCCTTGCACCTGGGAGGCCAGACGACCCATGCCGTCGCTGGTGGTGCTGATGACCTCCTTGCCGTGCTCCACGGCACTGGCGCCGTCTTGCATGGTGCGGACGATCTCGCCCATCTCGACCCGAAGCGATTCGATGCGGGCGCGGATATCCACTGTGGCGCGCGCCGTCTGGTTAGCGAGATTCTTCACCTCGTTGGCCACCACGGCGAATCCCTTGCCCGCCTCTCCGGCGCGGGCCGCCTCGATGGTGGCGTTCAAGGCCAGCAGATTGGTCTGGGACGCGATGTCCTCGATCTGATTGACGATGTCGCCGATCTGCACCGAGGCCTCGGCCAGGGAATCCACCTTGCCAGCGGCGGCCTGCACCGCCTCGGCGATGGCGGCCATGGCGCCGATGGCCTGTTCAGCGGCGGTGTGGCTTTCCTCGGCGACCGTCTCGGCGGCAGAGGCGTCCTCGGCCGCCGCCTTCGACGTGCTGGCGATCTCGGCGACGCTGGAGACCAGTTGCTCGGCGGCCACGGCGATGGACTGGGCCCGGCGATCCACCTCGCCCACATCGCGCATCATGCCCGCGGCCTTGGTCACCGCCTCGTTGACATTGACCGAAAGGCCCACATCCAGCTTCAGATTGGCCTGAGCCTGAGCTTCCAGCTTGACGGCCAGAGCCTTGATCTTGGAGGTAAGCGGGCAAGTGCCCTCGGTTATGGAATGGTATTTCCCGGCAATGAGCTGATCCAGGGCCGCTTCGACCGCGGCCAGAGGGGCGAGTGACGCCATGGGGTCATTGGCAGCCTCGACTGGAGCCATATCGACCTTGGCAACAGCCTTTCCACCGAAAATCCAAGCCATCCTTACCTCCGGCACCCGGCAATAGTGTCTAGACCCTATGTATAAACGCGTAACCCTTCGCAACAAAACATCTTTTTTGCTCAATTTCGCATTTCTGCCCGCTACATTCGTTATTGGACCGCTCCTCAGAAGCACGAAGAGCCGCAGCGTCACCGCTGCGGCTCTTATATCCGACCGGATATGCGATCAGGCGAAGGTGAGGAACTTGGCCTGCACCACCTGGGGCAGGGCCCGGACCTTTTCCAGCAGTTCGTTGGAGACCGGCTGGTCCACCTGGGTCAGCAGAATGGCGTCGCCGCCCGCCTCGGAGCGGCCGAGATGGAAGGTGGCGATGTTGACGCCGTTAGCACCCAGCAGGGTGCCCAGAGCGCCGATAAAGCCCGGCTTATCCTGGTTGGTGACATAGAGCATGTGGCTGCCCAGCTCGGCCTCAATGGAGATACCCTTGATCTCCACCACGCGGGCCTTGTCGCCGCCGAACAGGGTGCCAGCCACCGAACGCTCGCGCTTGTCGGTGGTGACGGTCAGGCGCACCAGGGTGTGGTAATCGCCCTCGGTCTCGGTCTTGACCTCGGAGACCTTGATATTGCGTTCCTTGGCCACGACGGGGGCATTGACCATGTTGACCGCCTCGTTCATGGGCTTCAACAGCCCTTCGAGAACCACGGCGGTCAGCGGCTTGGTGTTGAGCGAGGCCACATGGCCCATATACTCGATCTTCACTTCCCTAATGCCGGTCTCGGTCAGTTGACCGGCAAAGCTGCCCAGCTGGTTGGCCAGCGTCATATAGGGCTTGAGCTTGGGCGCATCCTCGGCCGAGACCGAGGGGATGTTCAGCGCATTGGTAACGGCGCCGGTCAGCAGGTAATCGGCCATCTGCTCGGCCACCTGCAGGGCGACGTTCTCCTGCGCCTCGGAGGTGGACGCGCCCAGATGGGGGGTGCAGACCACTTTCGAATTGCCGAACAGGGGATTTTCCTTGGCGGGCTCGGTCTTGAACACGTCCAGCGCCGCACCGGCCACCTGGCCGGATTCCAGGGCCGCCAGCAGATCTTCCTCGACCACCAGACCGCCGCGGGCGCAGTTGATGATGCGCACGCCCTTCTTCATCTTGGCCATGGCCTTGGAATCGATGATGTTGCGGGTGGCGTCGGTGAGCGGGGTGTGCAGCGTGATGAAGTCGGCGCGGGGGAACAATTCCTCCAGCTCCATCTTCTCGACGTTCAGTTCCTTGGCGCGCTCATGGGACAAGAAGGGGTCATAGGCGATGACGCGCATGCGCAGGCCTTGGGCCCGGTCGGCGACGATGGCGCCGATATTGCCGCAGCCGACGATGCCCAGCACCTTGCCGGTGAGCTCGACGCCCATGAAGCGGTTCTTCTCCCACTTGCCCGCATGGGTGCTGGCATTGGCCTCGGGGATCTCGCGGGCCAGGGCGAACATCATGGCGATGGCGTGTTCGGCGGTGGTGATGGAATTGCCAAACGGCGTGTTCATCACCACGATGCCGCGCGCCGTGGCGGCGGGGACGTCCACATTGTCGACGCCAATACCGGCGCGGCCGACAACCTTGAGGTTGGTGGCGGCGGCCAGGATCTCGGTGGTGACCTTGGTGTTGGAGCGGATAGCCAGACCGTCATACTGGCCGATGATGGCCTTCAGCTCGTCGGGAGCAAGGCCGGTCTTCACGTCGGTTTCGATGCCGCGATCCTTGAAGATCTGAACGGCGGCGGGGCTCAACTTGTCGCTGATGAGAACCTTGGGCATCTGGACTTCCTCACATGGAGTTCGGGCGCCGCTCTTTGAAGAAAGCGGCGCCCGGTTCGAGGGTGTTTTTGGTTTAGGAGACCTTGGGCTCGAACTCGGCTTTGACCTGGGCGAAGGCCCAGTCAAGCCAGGGCAGGAGCTTTTCGACATCCGCAGTTTCCACCGTGGCGCCGCCCCAGACCCGCAGGCCCGCGGGAGCGTCGCGATAGGCGCCGATATCAAAGGCCACCCCTTCCTTGTCGAGCAGGGTGACGATCTTCTTGGCCGCCGCCGCCTGATCATCGGGCGAAAGCTTGGCGAAGAACGGCGCCTTGACGATCATGCAGATGGAGGTGCAGGACCGCACCTTGGCATCATCGGCCAGATTGGCGGCCCAGGAGGATGCGTCCAGCCAGGACTGCACGGCCTTGAGATTGGCCTCCGAGCGGGCGATCAGGGTCTTGAGGCCACCGATGGACTCGGCCCATTTCAGGGCGTCGATCTGGTCTTCCACGGCGATCATGGAGGGCGTGTTGATGGTCTCGCCCTTGAAGATGCCTTCGATCAGCTTGCCGCCCTTGGTCATGCGGAAGATCTTGGGCAGCGGCCAGGACGGCTTGTAGGTCTCGAGACGCTCGACGGCGCGGGGGCTGAGCACCAGCATGCCGTGGGCACCCTCGCCGCCCAGAACCTTCTGCCAGGACCACGTAACCACGTCCAGCTTGTCCCAGGGCATGTCCATGGCGAACACCGCGCTGGTGGCGTCGCAAATGGTCAGGCCCTTGCGGTCGGACTTGATCCAGTCACCGTTGGGGATCCGGACGCCGCCGGTGGTGCCGTTCCAGGTGAAGACCACGTCACGGTCGCAATCCACCTCGGCCAGATTGGGCAGAGTGCCGTAGGGCGCCTTGAAGACGCGGGTGTCCTCGATCTTGAGCTGCTTGGTGATGTCGGTCACCCAGCCCTCGCCGAAGCTTTCCCAGGCCAGGGCGTCGATGCCGCGTGCGCCGAGCAGCGACCACATGGCCATCTCGACGGCGCCGGTATCGGACGCAGGCACGATGCCGATACGGTAATCGGCGGGAATGCCCAGCACGGAACGGGTGCGGTTGATCAGCTCTTCCAGCTTGGTCTTGCCGATCTTGGCGCGGTGCGACCGGCCGACAGGCGTGTCCTTCAGCGCATCGACCGTCCAACCGGGTCGCTTGGCGCAAGGGCCGGAAGAGAAATTGGGATTTGCGGGCTTGGCAGCCGGCTTGGAAACATCGCTCATATAAAAAACCCTCCCTCGCAGAAGGGACGCGGCCCGTTGGGGGACCGTGGCCCGCGCGGAGTGTATGAGGGCCAGGAGCGATTCGCAACGAGGCATTTGTTGCTGGCGGAGATTTCACTGGCCTTGCTATCTTCGCCGCCATGTCCAGTTCCTTCGATGCCGCAGCGGCACTTCAATCCATGACCTCGGCCCGATCGGGTGTGGCGAATTCGCCCCTCCGGGACGCCTCGTTCAATGCCGTGCGCAGTTTGGTCGGTGCGGCCTTGGCCAGGGGGCTGGACGCCTCCATCGCCGCCGTGGGCGAGGCCCAGGCCCTGGCCGAGAGGCTATGGGCCCAGGTCCGCGCCACGCCAGCCTTCGCACTGGGCACGCCCAAGGCCGCCTGCGGCAAGGGCTGCGGCTGGTGCTGCCACCAGCGGGTCGGCGCCACCGCCACCGAGGTGCTTTATATCGCCGAGAAACTCCGCAAGCGCCCCGAGGCCCAACCGCTCATGGAACGGCTGGCGGCCTGGACTGGCGGGCGGCCCTGCGTGTTCCTGATCGATAATGCCTGCGCCATCTACGATCTGCGCCCGTTCAAGTGCCGGGGCCTGTATCACACGGATGCCCGCTGGTGCATGGGCACCTATGCCAAGCTCGACGCGCCGATTTTCGGCCCCGCGCCCAGCGCAGAGCACCAGATGCCGCCCAAGGACGTGTTCGACGGCGCCGTCTTCGGGCTGGCCCATCCCCTGCACATGGCCGGGCGCGACTGCCCCGGCGTGGATTTCATTCCGGCCCTGAAGGCGGTCATCAACCGTCCCGACGCAGCCCAGGCCTGGTGGCGCGGCGAGGCGGTCTTCCCCGCCGAAACCCGCCTGCACGACTGGTTCCCACCGGTGACGGGCCGGATCAAGCCCGGAAAGAAGCGCCGCTGACCGTGTGCCCGTGATTGAGCGGGCCGTGACCAGCGCCTAATCCCGGCGCGGTCTCGATGGCGCGCATCAGATAAGCTCTGGCACGCTCCACCGCATCACCGAGTTCCATGCCCTGGGCCAGCCCAGCGGCGATGCTTGACGCCAGGGTGCAGCCGGTGCCGTGGGTCGAGCGGGTCTGGATACGCCGCCCCGTAAAGCGGCGGATGCCCCCAGCCTCGGCCAGCACATCCACCAGATCGTCGCCTTCCAGATGCCCGCCCTTGAGCAGCACGGCCTGGGGTCCCAGATCCAGCAGATCGAGAGCTGCCCGCTCCAGATCCTCCACACCGGCGATGGTGCGCCCCAGCATCACCTCCGCTTCGGGAATATTGGGGGTCAGCAGCCGGGCCCTTGGCACCAGCCGTTTCACCAGTTCCCCGGCCGCGCTATCGGCCAGCAGGGCGGCGCCGCCCTTGGCGACCATCACCGGATCGAGAACCAAAGGAACCTCGGGGGCCAGTTCCTCCAGCGCGACGGCGACCACCTCAACAATGGCCGCCGAGGCCAGCATGCCGGTCTTGATGCAATCGGCGCCGATATCGCCCAGCACCGCTTCCATCTGAGCCCAGACGAATTCCGGCGGCACCTCATGAATACCCGTCACCCCAAGCGTGTTCTGGGCGGTCAGCGCGGTCACCGCCGTGGCGGCGTATCCCCCCAGACAGGTGACCGCCTTGATATCGGCCTGGATACCGGCCCCACCGCCGGAATCCGAGCCAGCGATGATCAGAACCCGTCCCTGCATGTAACGCCCTCCCCGTCGTCATCTTTGGAAATATTTCAGAACACCACAACCATGAAGCTGCATTTAGGTGACAAATTGTATCATGCCACGAAATACGGTATTTACCTGCTTGTGCAATGCAGCATTGATGCGTATATTTCCCTACATGAAAGCTTGGTTACACATCCCACGAGGTACGTCATGCTGTATAGATGGGAAGAGATTGATCAGCTTGCCGAGATTCTTGAAGCGGAGGTCGCCGGTCATCCGGTGGACACAGACCGCGCCCGCGAATTGGCCGAACGTCTGGTCCGGCTGTGCCCGGATATCGCCAAGACCATGAGCCGGGTCATCGAGCGCTTCGCCCCCGAGGCGTCGGCGACAGCGGCCTGAGGCCAAAGTCTGAGGCAAGGGGGCGAAAAGCCCCCTTTTTCATGGATCAGCCCGCCACTTGGCGGATGTGTTCCACGATGCCGTCGACGGTGGCCTCGACCAGGGTCTGATCCTCGCCTTCGGCCATCACCCGGATCAGCGGTTCGGTCCCCGATTTGCGGATCAGCAGGCGGCCTTGGCCCACCAGCCGAGCCTCGGCGTCCTTGATGGCCGCCTCGACGGCGGGGGCCGCCAGAACCTCGGCCACAGAGCCCTTGGACACCCGCACATTCTTCAGCACCTGGGGCAGCGGCGTGAACAGGCGCAGCATCTCGCTGGCTGGCTTGCCCGACTGAACCAGCGCCGCCAGGACCTGCAACCCCGCCACCAGGCCGTCGCCGGTGGTGGAATGGTCGGACAAGATGATATGGCCCGACTGCTCGCCGCCCACATTGAAGCCCTCTCGGCGCATATGCTCGAGGACATAGCGGTCACCCACATTGGTGCGGATGGTCTTTAAGCCCCGTTGCCCCAGGAAACGTTCCAGCCCGAGATTGGACATCACGGTGGCGACGATGCCGCCGCCCTTCAACTGGCCGGAGCGGTGCCATAGATCACCGATCAGCGCCATCAGCTGATCACCATCGATCAGATGCCCCTGCTCGTCGCACAGCACCACCCGGTCGGCATCGCCATCGAGCGCGATGCCCAGATGGGCACCGTGGGTCACCACCTGCTCGCGCATGGTCTCGGTATGCAGCGAGCCGCAATTCTTGTTGATGTTGAAACCGTCGGGATTGACCGCCACGGGGATCACCTCGGCGCCCAATTCCCACAGAACGGTGGGGGCGACCTTGTAGGCGGCGCCGTTGGCGCAATCGACCACGATCTTCAACCCGTCCAGGCGCAAACCGCGCGGAAAGGTGAACTTGGCGTATTCGATATAGCGGCCCGCCGCATCGTCCAGGCGCTTGGCGCGGCCCAGATGGTCCGAGCCCACCCGGCAGGACTCCAACCCGTTGAACATGGCCGCCTCGATGGTCAGCTCATCTTCGTCGGAGAGCTTGAACCCGTCGGGGCCGAACAGCTTGATGCCGTTGTCCTGATAGGGATTGTGCGACGCCGAGATCATCACGCCCAGATCGGCGCGCATGGACCGGGTCAGCATGGCCACCGCAGGGGTGGGCAGCGGGCCCAGCAGCACCACATCCATGCCCACCGAGATGAAACCCGCCGTCAGGGCCGGTTCGATCAGATAGCCCGACAGACGGGTATCCTTGCCGATCACCACCACATGACGATGCTCGCCGCGGGTAAAGTGCCTGCCCGCCGCCATGCCCAGTTTCATGGCCATCTCGGCCGTCATGGGGTCGGTATTGGCGGTGCCTCTGATCCCGTCGGTGCCGAACAGCTTGCGCGTCATGCCGGTAATTTTCCCTTAGCCCGAAAGAGGGATTGGATAGCAGGACGGGGCCGGAAGGGGAAGGGGAAAGGCTTGATACACTTTCATACAATCGGGCCACAGAGCGGACATCCGCATGTTACCGTCGCGGCCTAATCTGCCGTCCGTCAATGATCGGACATGAGGGCATCATGAGTCGTTTCGAAGCCGCGTTGCGCCGCTGGGCCACGCCCGGCACCGCCGTTCTTTCGGTGGTGGTTGGCATCACCGGGGTGATCTTGTTCTTCCATCTGGCCAAGGGGCCGGTCGAGGCCATTCACGAATGGCTTGGCTTAGGATTTGCCGTTCTGGCCATCTTGCATGCGATCCGCCATCGCGGGTCCTTCATCCAAATGCTGCGCCAGCGCCCTATGCGGCTTCTGACCGGTGCGACCACCCTCGGCGTCGCCGCCTTCCTCGTCATGGCGCCCTCAAAGCCCTCGGGCAATCCCATGGTCGGTCTGGCGCGGGCGGCGGAACAGGCCCCCATCTCTCATCTGGCCCCCGTGTTGGGCAGCCGTACCGAGGATATTCTGGCGCGGCTGCGTCAGGCGGGCGTCAATGCCAGGCCGGAAGACAGCCTGGCAGCACTGGCCGCCAGCCATCATACCGACAGTGTCCGGCTGATCGCCCTGGCCCTGCCTCCCGCGAAAATCAGGAACTGACCCCCTGACGGCGGGCCCTACGCTCCGTTCCGCATGCCCGTCCAGATGGCCATTGCCTGCACCGTCTCGGCCACGTCGTGGACGCGCAGCACCTGAAATCCGGCATCCAGGCCCACCAGATTGGCGGCCAGGGTGCCGGGCAGGCGGTCCGAAGCCTGTTCGCCCTTGCTCAAGCGCGCCACGAAGCTCTTGCGGCTTACCCCCAGCAATAGCGGCGCACCCAGGCCGTGCAGCAGGGGCAAAGCCCCCAGAATCTGGGCGCAATGTTCGGGCGTCTTGCCAAAGCCGATACCGGGATCGAGGCAGATCCTGTCGCGGGCGATTCCGGCGGCCTCGCATTGCCTCACCCGTTCCGCCAGATGGTCGAACACGTCCAGCGGGGCCGAGGTATAGTTTGGCGCCGCCTGCATGGTGCGCGGATCATCGCCTTGCATGTGCATCAGGCAGAGACCGGCGCCGCTTCGGGCCGCCACCTTCAGGGAATCCGGGTCGCCTGCCAAGGCGGTGACGTCGTTGATGATGCGGGCCCCGGCCTCCACCGCCGCGCCCATGACGCTGGCATGGCGGGTATCGACCGAGACGCAAAGCCCCTTCTCCGCCAGGCCCCTCACCACGGGAAGAACGCGGCTCATCTCCTCGTCCGGGCTGACCGGATCGGCGCCGGGCCGGGTGGATTCGCCACCCACATCGATGATGGCCGCCCCCGCCTCGACCATGGCGAGGCCATGATTGATGGCCGTGCCGGACTCGAACGTCTCGCCGCCATCGGAAAAGCTGTCGGGCGTCACATTGACAATGCCCATGATACGCGGGCGGTCAAGGTCGAGGCCGCCCCAGGGCTTGCGTTTGGAGCCGATGCGGTGAACGGTCTCGGCCACCAGCCGGGCCAGGGCCGGGTCCTCGCCCTCGGCCCAATCAACCACCTCGGCGAAGGCGGCCACGGCCAGATCGGCCCCACCGCCTTGGCGGCGGGTCGCCACGCCCAGCGCGGTAAAGGCGGCCCAGCCATCGGCCAGAGGCCAGCCATTGCCGGATATAACAGCGGCGGCAGCCTGTTCGCCCCAGACCAGACCGGTGGGTAGCAGATAAAGCCCACCCTCCGATACATCGAAGCCCCGCGGCAGGGCGGGGCTTCGGGTAAAGGCGGAAGAGACGGACGCCTCAGGCACCGGGCTGCGGCTCCGGATCATAGCCGGGACGTCCGCCGGGCCCCGAACTGGGCACCGAGGACCGGCGCGGCGGGTCCTTGGGGCGATAGTCGCCGCTATCGCCACGGGTGATGGTCTCCCCCCGGATCAGGGCGTCGATATCGTCGCGCGACAGGGTTTCCAGTTCCAGCAGACCCTTGGCGATGATTTCCAACTCGGCACGGTACTTGGCCAGAATGTCGCGGGCGGTGTTTTCCCCTTCCTCGACGAAGCGCCGCACCTCGGAATCGATCAGACTGGCGGTGGCTTCCGACACGTTCTTGTGCTGGGTCACCGAATGGCCCAGGAAGATTTCCTCCTGGTTGTCGTTGTAGCGCAGCGGCCCCAGCTTCTCCGAGAAGCCGAATTCGGTCACCAGCTTGCGCGACAGATCGGTGGCGCGCTGGATGTCGTTGGAGGCCCCCGTGGTCACCGCATCCAGGCCGAAGATCATCTCTTCCGCCACGCGGCCGCCGAAGAACGCGGCGATCATCGCCTTGATCTGCTTCAAGGACAGGGAATAGCGGTCGCGCTCGGGCAGCGACATGGTCAGGCCCAAGGCCCGTCCGCGCGGAATGATGGTCACCTTGTGCAACGGCTCGTGACCGGGCACATGCATCATCACCAGGGCGTGGCCCGCCTCGTGATAGGCGGTAAGCTTCTTCTCGTCCTCGCTCATGACCATGGAGCGCCGTTCGGCCCCCATCATCACCTTGTCCTTGGCGGCCTCGAACTCGGCCATGGTCACCACGCGCTTGCCCGCGCGCGCCGCCAGCAAAGCCGCTTCGTTGACCAGATTGGCCAGATCGGCGCCCGAGAAACCGGGCGTGCCGCGCGCGATGATGCGCGCATCCACGTCGGGAGACAGCGGCACCTTGCGCATATGGACCTTGATGATCTTCTCGCGGCCCAGGATATCGGGATTGGGCACCGTCACCTGCCGGTCGAAACGGCCGGGACGCAGCAAAGCGGGGTCCAGCACATCGGGACGGTTGGTGGCGGCGATGAGGATGACGCCCTCATTGGACTCGAAGCCGTCCATCTCCACCAGCAACTGGTTCAGCGTCTGCTCGCGCTCATCATTGCCGCCGCCCAGACCTGCGCCGCGATGACGGCCGACCGCGTCGATTTCGTCGATGAAGATGATGCACGGAGCATTTTTCTTACCTTGTTCGAACATGTCGCGCACGCGGGATGCGCCGACGCCCACGAACATCTCCACGAAGTCCGAGCCCGAAATGGTGAAGAACGGAACATTGGCCTCGCCCGCGATGGCGCGCGCCAGCAGGGTCTTGCCCGTGCCGGGCGGGCCGACCAGCAGGCAGCCCTTGGGAATCTTGCCCCCTAAGCGCTGGAATTTCTGCGGGTCTTTGAGGAACTCGACGATTTCCTCGAGCTCCTGCTTGGCCTCGTCGATGCCCGCCACGTCCTCGAAGGTGACGCGGCCGGTCTTCTCGGTCAGCAGGCGGGCGCGGGACTTGCCAAAGCCCATGGCCTTGCCGCCGCCGCCCTGCATCTGGCGCATGAAGAATACCCAGACGCCGATCAACAGCAGCATGGGGAACCACGAGACCAGCACGCTCCACAAAGTCGGCGCGTCGTCGGACGGCGGAACGGCAGTGATGCGCACATTATGGGCGCGCAGCTTGTCCACCACGTTCACGTCCTGGGGCATGTAGGTGGTGAAGGGGCGGCCATCGGTGAAATGGCCGTTGACCACGCTGCCCTGAATGGTCACGTCGGCGATGGAGCCGCGATCCACATCGGACAGGAATTCGGAATAGGATGTCTGGCCCGGACCGCGCGGCGGCGAGGACGCCTGGAACAGATTGAAGAGCATCACCAGCAGCACGGCGATGATGACCCACAACGCCAGGTTCTTGCTGAAATTCAAGGTAGCGTCCTTCCCGTCAGATTTCCGTACCGGACCCGAGTCGTCTAGAGATAATGCCTATTCCCGCTGGCACAAGCGAAAACGCTCAAAACATGAAGCGGCGAAGCGTGCAAGCCCACCAGCACCCGTCCGGCACCGTCCCGGTTATAGCCGAGCAGCGGCGCGGCGAGAATACCCCGCTCATCGTAAAGGCCGGGTAAAGTGGGAATGACGCAGGCGGGAACCGGCTCGAGGGGCTTGCCCCCCATTAACTCCTGCACCTTGCTTCGCCCCTGTGGCCCCAGTCCCCCCAGGCGCAGTCCCGGCGATGCGTCCCTTGCCACCATCGCCTCGAAACGTCCGTCCCAGCGGATGCGAGTCCCCGGCGCCAGATCCACGGGCGGCGACATCCGCGCGGGCTCGCGGCAGATGATCACCGTCTCGCCCACAGGCACGATCCGGCAGCCCGCCAGGGTCCGAGCCGTCTCCAGCCCCGCCGTCAGGGCGGTGTAAAGACGCTCCAGCCGCTCCAGGCGCGGGGTGACGTCCTCGCCGCCCACACACAGCAGCAGCCGCGCCAGTAGTCGCAGCCCGACCTCTTCGGGAAGGCGGGCCAGGACTTTGGGCTGCAAGCGCGCGTAACCGGCCGGGTCCAAGGTGACGTGCCGGGCCGCCGCCTCGGCCACCATGGCATCCACCGCGGTTTGAGCGCGGGCCAGCCGCCCGGCAGTCTGGCCCAGGCGTTGCGCCGTCATCCCCTCGGCGGCCAGATCACCGGCCAGACGGCGCAGGCGCACGCGGGCGAAGGCCTCGTTGCGGTTGGAAGGGTCTTGCACCCAGTCCTGGCCCCTGTGGCGCAGAAAAGCCTCCAGCCGGGCGCGCGGCACGACCAGAAGCGGGCGCAGCAGCCGCCCCCAGGCGGTCGGCCGCTCGGGCGCCATGGCGGACAGGCCATCCAGCCCCGAACCGCGCCCCAAGCGCAGCAGCAGCGTCTCCGCCTGATCGTCTTGATGATGGGCCACCAGCAGATGCAAGATGCCCTCGGCGGCGCAGGCCTCGCCCAGCAGTCGGTAGCGCGCCGCCCGCGCCGCCGCCTGAAGATCGGCGGCGGGCTTGTCGCCCTCCCAGGCCAGAATGCGGTGGGCAATGCCCTCCCCCCCCAGCCACTCCCCCACCCGCTCCGCCTCGGCGGTGGAGTCTGGGCGTAGACGGTGATCCACGGTAAGCGCCAACACCTCGCCGCCCCGTGCCCGCGCCCACTGGGCGGCCAAGAGCGCCAGAGCAAGGGAATCGGCGCCCCCCGACACCGCCACGGCCAGTCTGGGCCCGGTCTCGAAGGGGCCCAGAGGCTCCATCAGGCGGGAAAAGTCGTCGGGAGTGAGAGGGCTTCCCTCCCTACCGGCCGTCATCCCGGAAGCGCGACAGCGCTATCCGGGATCCCTCTGTCCGGTGGCACCATGGATCCCGGCTCAAGGCCGGGATGGCGGAAGAAGGTCACCCCCCTTCCCCTACTTACCGCAGCCCAAACGCTGCTTGTCACCCGTAGCGGCCCGCTTGATGCGATCGGCCATGTCGGGATGCTCGGCGAACAGCAGAGCATAGGTGCGGCAGGCCTGATCCTTCATGTCCAACTGGCCGAACGAAGCGCCCAGCTTGTAGAGCATGTCGGGAGCCTTGGTGTGCTTGGGATACTTCTTGTAGGCCTCGCCGAACAGCTTGGCCGAGGTGGCGAAGTCCTTCTTCTGCGAGAAGGCGATGTCTCCCAGCCAATACTGGGCGTTCCCCGCCAGCTGATGATTGGGATAGGTCTTGAGGAAGGCCCTGAATCCCTGCTCCGCCCCATCGTAATCACCCTTCTGAGCCAGGCCATAGGCCTCCTCATAGGCGGACTGGGCATCCTTGGGGGCGGCGGGCGGCGCCTTGGCCGCCTGGGCCTGGGATTCGGCCTCGCCCTTCTTCAGGGCGCCTGCGGGCATGGAGCCCAAATTCTGCGGACCGGGCGCCGGGCCGTCATTATCGGCGGAATTGGCGCCGGCCTTGACGCCCTTGGGCGGAATCAGCACCGGCGCGCCGTTGGGATTGGTGGCGGGAACGGAAGCGGCGGGCATGGACACGGATTGCGGCTGGGCGGCGGAAGACTGACCTCCCCGTGCGGCTTCCAGGTCCTTGAAGCGCAGATCGAGATCGGCCTGCATGCGCTCGATCTGCTTGTTCAACTGGGCCGCCTTGAAATTGGCTTCCTCGATCTTGCCGGTGAGGAAGCGGTTGGCGTCCTCCAGCTCATTGATGCGGTCTTCCAGACGCGACGCCATGCTGCCCGACACACTGCCGTCATTGGAGCGCACCACCGTGGTGCCGCCCCGCGCCGATTGCGACTGCAGCGTCATGAGGTCGCGTTCCAGCCGGTCGATGCGGTCATAGAGAGCGCGGGTGTCGCTCTGTGCCGAAGCGGGAACGGGAGCGGCGCCAAGCATCAGCGCGGCAAAAGCGGTGGCAAGAACCAGACGACGCACGGCCAACCTCATCTTCAAAACGGATGCGGAAGAATGACTATTGAATGCGATCAAGGCAAGAGCAAGGCGAGGACGCCCAGGGCTCCGACCCCAGTTTATGAAAGATTGCTGGTGAAGCAACCTTGGTCATTTTGAGCGCTACGCCCGCCACCAATCGCCGTCATGCGCGGGCACGTCCCGCGTATCCACGCCGTTCCACCCGCATTTTGCCGGACGGATAGACGTGGATGGCCGGGACGAGCCCGGCCAAGACGATGAAATTATACCAACGGCCGGAATTATTGACTTCCACTGTCATCCCGAGCGAAGTCGAGGGATCTCCGTCTGGGATGGCGGTGCCGATTCGGAAATGCCGTGCCAGCACGAGATCCCTCCTCCCGATGGTCGTTCGGGATGACAGATCAATGTTTTCGACCGCCGGTATTAGCCTACTCGAAACCTGAGTTCGGAACCCTGCGAAGACGCCGAAGGCATCCAAAAAAATAAGGCGCCCGCCCCTGCGTAAAGCAGGAGGCGGACGCCCCATTCTTTTCGTCCGTAAACGGCCTGATTAGTTCAGGACGGTCACGCCACGACGGTTCTGCGACCAGGCGGCCTCGTTCGAGCCCAGAGCGACGGGGCGCTCCTTGCCGTAGGAGACGGTCTTGACGCGGGCAGCGGCAACGCCAGCGGCCTTCAGGTATTCGGCGACCGAATTGGCACGCTTCTCACCCAGAGCCAGGTTGTACTCGCGGGTGCCGCGCTCGTCGGCATGGCCTTCGACGGTCAGCGAGTAGTTCGGATAGGCCTTCAGCCAAGCAGCCTGCTTGTCCAGGGTGGCCTTGGCGTCAGCGCGCAGGCTGGACTTGTCGAAGTCGAAGAAGACACGGTCGCCGACGTTAGCGACGAAATCTTCCTTCGAGCCCTTGACGATACCAGACGAGGCCGGCGGGGTGGTGATGCCGGTGCCGCCCTTGTTGGCGGTGTCGGAAGGAGCGGATTCGCAAGCGGCCAGCAGAGCGGCGGCGGCAACGATGGTCAGGAAACGCAGTTTCATATTTGAGGACTCCCCCTCAATGCGACGCGGGATATGGAACTAAGATCGGACCTTAGAGACTACGTGCCGCCCAATCAAGGACGACACGCCCCACCAGTGACACCGTTAGCGATCGGACCCGATGTCACCGGGATAAATCCTAATCGGCGCGGACTATACAAAGATAATTCTAGGGAATCAAGGGGGACCACGCAGGATCCGACCCATCGATGGGCGTCAAAAGCACTCTTTCATTCACGCCGGTCAGATCAATGGTGTAAAGACGCACCACTTGGCCCCGGCCGCGCTCATCCGAAGGGCTTTCGCGGAAGAAGGACAGGACACGGCCATTGGGGGCCCAGGTGGGACCTTCCACCAGGAAGCCCTCGGCCAGCAGGCGCTCGCCCGAACCGTCGGTGCGCATGACACCTATGAAGAATTGCCCACCCTTCTGCTTGGTAAAGGCGATGAGATCGCCTCTGGGGCTCCACACCGGGGTGGCATAGCGGCCGTCGCCGAAGCTGATGCGGGTGGCGTTGCCGCCGTCGGCGCCCATGACGTAAAGCTGCTGCCCGCCGCCACGATCGGATTCAAAGACGATCTGCTGGCCGTCGGGTGAATAGCTGGGCGCGGTGTCGATGGCCGGGTTGTAGGTCAGCTGCCGCTTCTGGCGGGTCAGCAGGTTCATCTCGTAGATTTCGGTATTGCCGCTTTCGGCCATGCTGAAGATGACCTTGTTGCCGTCGGGCGAGAAGCGCGGCGCGAAGGTCATGCCCGGAAAATTGCCCAGGGATTCACGCCGGCCGGTATCCAGGTTGAAGATGTAGACCCGGGGCACGCCCTTGAAATACGAGAGATAGGTGATCTCGCGGGCGCTGGGCGAGAAGCGCGGCGTCAGCACCAGTTCCGAGCCGTCGGTGAGAAAGCGGTGGTTCTCGCCGTCCTGATCCATGATGGACAGGCGCTTCTTGCGGTCGTTCTTGGGACCCGATTCGGCGATATAGACGATCTGGGTGTCGAAATAGCCGTCCTCGCCGGTCACCCGCTTATAGATGGCGTCGGCCACCTTGTGGGACAGGCGGCGCCAGTCGGCGGGCGAAGCCGAGAGCGTCCAGCCGGTCATATAGGCTTCGTTGAATACGTCCCACAGGCGGAATTCCACCCGGATGCGGCCATCGGCGCCGCTTTCGATCTTGCCGCTGACCAGGGCCTCGGCATTGATGGCCTTCCAGTCGGGAAAGCGCGGCCCGGCCTGCAAGGAGGCGGCGTTCTGGATGAAGGCCTTGGGATCGATGGGCTTGAACAGACCCGAGCGCTCCAGATCGGCGGAGACCACGCGGGCAATATCGGCGCCGACGCGGTTGTCCTGGGCCGAGGCTCCGGCGAATTCGGGAATGGCGATGGGCAGCGGCTTCATCTGGCCACGGGTGATGTCGATGCGGACCTCGGCACTGGCGGGCAAGGCCGCCACAACCCCGAGGATGACGAAGGCGGCCGCGGCCGCGAACGAACGAATGCGAGACATGGCGGTTATCTCCCTGCCGCGAATTTGGGGTTGAAGGCCAAGGTGAAGTCTTTGAACTGGTCGTACTTGTCCACCGGGATGGGCAACGGGCTGGCGGCGCGAACCGCGCGGCGCGCGCTGTCGGCGGCGGCCTGGTAATAGGGGTTCACCATCATCATGGGGTCCAATTGGACCTCGGCCGAGGTGACGGTGCCGTCGGGCAGGACCGAGACCTTGATCATCACCACCAGCTTGTCGGCGTCCTTGGCTCCGGCGGGCACGTTCCAGAACCGCTCGATATGGGCGCGGATGCGGTCGCGCTCGGTCATGGAGACCGGCTCGTTGGGATTGTGCGACGCCGAGCCCCTGACCGATTGCGGCGCGGTCTGGGTGGCGGTCTTGTTCTCCGGCGTCGAGGGCTTCAGCTTCTCGGTGGATTTCAGAAGCTTGTCCAACTCGTCCTTAGGCGTCGGCTTCTTCTTGTCCACGGATTTGAGCAAAGAATCCAGCTCGTCCTTGACGTCCTTGGTCTTCTTGGGCGGCTCGGGGCGCGGCTCGGGCTTAGGCGGAGGCGGAGGCTCCGGCTTGGGCTCGGGCTTGGGCTCGGGCTTGGGGATAGGCGCGGGCTCCGGCTTGGGCGGAGGCGGAGCGGGGGGCGTGGGCGCCGGTTCAGGCGGCGGCGGCGGCTTGGGCGGCTCGGGCTTGGGCGGTTCCGGCTTTGGCGGTTCGGGCTTGGGCGGCTCGGGCTCGGATTTCTGGGGCTCGGGCTGGGGCTTGTTGTCTTGCAGGGGCGGTGGATTGGTCTTGGCCCCGATGGGGACGATATCGACGACGATGGGCGCGTCTTCCATGGGGATCTCGCGCCAGAACTGCGGCAGGCCGAACACCGCCAGCAGGAACAGCGCCAGATGCAACAGGCCGGAGAAGACGTAACTTTCGCGCCGCAATTCCATGATCCGGGCCTAGCGCCCCCCCTTCTTCACGGGCTTGGCCGGATCTGTGGACCCCTTGACCTCGGTGACCAGGGCGACCTTGGCGAAGCCAGCGGAGCCCAGCGTGCCCATCACCTCCATCACGCGGCCATAATCGATGCCCTTGTCGCCGCGCACGAAGATGCGGGTCTCGGGCTTCTGGGCGGTGATGGCCTGAAGGCGGGGCGCAAGCTCGTCCAACTGGACCTCGGTTTCCTGAATCCAGATCTTGCCATGGGCGTCGATGGTCACCGACAGCGGCTGGTCGTCGCCCTTCAAGGGAGCCGACGAGGTCTTGGGCAGGTCCACCTGGACACCGGCGGTGAGCAGCGGCGCGGTCACCATGAAGATCACCAGCAGCACCAGCATGACGTCGACCATGGGGGTGACGTTGATTTCGGCCACGGGCCGGAACCGGCGGGAATGCCCGCCCTTGCGGGGGCCGATGGAGGCGCCCATCAGGCCTTCTCCTCAAGCTGGCGCGAGAGGATGGCGCCGAACTCGCCCGCGAAGTTCTCCAGGCGCTTGGAATAGCGGTCCAGGTCGTTGGAGATCTTGTTATAGGCGATCACCGCCGGAATGGCGGCCACCAGACCGAGAGCGGTGGCGAACAGCGCCTCGGCGATACCGGGCGCCACCACGGCCAGCGAGGTGTTCTTGGTCGCGGCGATGGACTGGAACGAATTCATGATGCCCCACACCGTGCCGAACAGGCCGATGAACGGCGCGGTCGAGCCGGTCGAGGCCAGAAAGCCCAGGCGGCGCTCCAGCAGTTCCATCTCGCGGCCCAGCGTCACGCTCATCACCCGGTCGATGCGCTGGGGCAGGCTGGCCCGCGTGGAATCGCGGTCGGCCAGGCCCTTGGCGGCGGAGCGGCGCCATTCGCGCATGGCGGCCACGAAGATGGACGACATGGGGTCCAGGGGCCGCGAGCCGATGCGGTCGTAAAGCTCTTCGAGCGAACCGCCGGACCAGAAGGCTTCCTCGAACTGGTCGGCGCGCGTGGTCAGCTGGCGCACCTTCATGATCTTGTCGAAGATGATGGCCCAGCACCAGAACGAGGCGCACAACAGCGCAATCATCACGAATTTGACGATAATGTCGGCGCGCAAGAACAGCGCCCACATGGACAAATCCATCTGCGCCGCCGCTCCGGCTGCCCCTACTGCCTGAGAAGGATCCATAATACCTACCGCCTTTCGCTGATCCGCTTCGCGAACAATTCCCTGACCGGCGCCGGAATGCGGGCCGGTTTGCCCGACAGGGTGATATAGCCCAGGCGCACCCCCAGGCGCACCAATTCAGTTCCGTCTTCGACGCGCAAGATGCGCTGGTCCAGTTCTATACTGGCACCGCCGATGGAAATCACCTGGGTTTCCACCGAAAGCAGGTCATCGAGCCTAGCGGGGCGCAAAAAATCCAGATGGGCCGAGCGTACGGCGAAGGCGGTGCCCTCGCCGTCCTCCAGCATGGCCCGCTGGCTGATTCCCAGTTCGCGCACCATCTCGGTGCGCGCCCGCTCGGCGAAATTCAGATAGTTGGAGTGGTACACGATGCCGCCCGCATCGGTATCCTCGTAATAGACGCGGATGGGGAAGGTGTGGGTCATGGCCTGCCCCCCATCTCAATCGTCATCCCGGACTTGATCCGGGATCCAGGAGCCACGGAAAAGCCGGAGGAGCCCCCCCTGGGTCCCGGATCGCGCTTCGCTTGTCCGGGATGACGGAGCAGGAAAGAGAGCATCCCCATCATTCCCCGTCCTCCTCCATGCGGGTCAGCAGGTCAAGCTGCACCAGCAGGTCCTTAGGCGGGTTGATCCCGATATGCTTGAAACCGGAAGCCGAAACCATGCGGCCTCGGGGCGTGCGCTGGATCATGCCCTGCTGCAAGAGATAGGGCTCGACCACCTCTTCCAGGGTGTCGCGGCTTTCCGACAGGGCGGCGGCCAAGGTTTCCACCCCCACCGGCCCGCCGCCGTAATTCTCCGCGATGCAGCGCAGGTAGCGGCGGTCCATGGCGTCCAGGCCGATACGGTCCACCTCCAGGCGGTTCAGCGCCGCGTCGGCCACCGGGGCATCCACCGGCGAGCGCCCGGCCACGGCGGCGAAGTCGCGCACCCGGCGCAGCAGGCGTCCAGCCACGCGCGGCGTCCCCCGAGAGCGCCGCGCCACTTCGGCGGCTCCGTCAGGGGTCAGATCGAAGTTCAGCACGCGGGCGCCGCGCGCCACGATGCTTTCCAGCTCGGCGGGCTCGTAGAAATTCATGCGGCACGGAATGCCGAAGCGTTCGCGCAAGGGCGTGGTCAGCAAGCCCGAACGGGTGGTGGCCCCCACCAGGGTGAAGCGGGGCAGATCGATACGGACAGAGCGGGCCGCGGGGCCTTCACCGATGATCAGATCCAACTGGAAATCCTCCATCGCAGGATAGAGAACCTCCTCTATGGCAGGATTAAGGCGATGGATTTCGTCGATGAACAGAACGTCATTGGCTTCCAGATTGGTCAGCAGCGCCGCCAGATCGCCCGCCCGCTGGATCACCGGGCCCGAGGTGGCGCGAAAGCCCACGCCCAATTCACGCGCCACGATCTGCGCCAATGTGGTCTTGCCCAGGCCGGGCGGGCCATGGAACAACACATGGTCGAGGGCGTCACCCCTGGCGCGGGCCGCGCTGATGAACACCTTGAGATTCTCGCAGACCTGCCGTTGGCCGACGAAATCGTCCAGCGACAAGGGCCGAAGCGACGTCTCGGCATCGGCGGAATTCTGCTCGGGCGATACGACGCGAGGGGTCATGGCCGGCCCCCCGCCACAATTTTTCTATCGTCATCCCGGAAGCGCGCAAGCGCTGTCCGGGATCCAGGGGGCCAGACTCCGGAGGACGCGACTCCTGGGTCCCGGCTCAAGGCCGGGATGACGCGAGTGGAACGGCTCCCTGCCCTCATCCCAGCAGCCCCTTGCCCAAGCGCTTGAGCGACGCGCGGATCAGGGCCGAGGAATCGGCGTCATCGCCCAGTTCGCGAGCGGTTTCGCCCACCGCCTGAAACGCCTCCAAACGCTTATAGCCCAGATTGACCAGGGCGGAGACGGCGTCTTCCATGCGGCCCGAGGCGGCGGGCAGCGGCGCGGACGAGGCCACGGCTCCGGCGGTGGGATTGAAGCCGCCCAGCGCGATCTTTCCCGCCTTGTCCTTCAACTCGGTCAGGATGCGCACCGCCAGCTTGGGGCCCACACCATTGGCCCGGGTCAGCCCGGCCTTATCCTGCGCCGCGATGATCTGCAGAAGTTGGTCCGGCGCGGCCACCGACAGAATGGCCAGACCGACCTTGGCGCCCACGCCCTGCACGGTGGTCAGCAGGCGGAACCAGTCGCGTTCGCCGGTTTCCAGAAAGCCGAACAGCGAGATGGCGTCTTCGCGCACCTGGGTCTCGATGAACAAGGTGGCCGCCGCTCCCACCTCCAACCGCGCCAGGGTCTTGGTGGAACAGGCCACCAGATAGCCGACGCCGTTGCAATCGACCACCGCCCAGTCGTCGCCCACCGAATCGATCAGCCCCTTCAGCTTGGCGATCATCGCGCCACCGCCCTTGCCAGACGCTGTTGCGTGCCGCGGTGATGGGCGTGACAGATGGCCACGGCCAGGGCATCGGCGGCATCGGGCGTGGCAGCCAGGCAGCCGGGCAGCAGGGTCTTGACCATCATGCCCACCTGTTCCTTGGCGGCACGGCCCGTCCCCACCACCGATTGCTTGACCAAGGTGGCGGCGTATTCGCCCACCGGCAGCCCGGCCTTGGCGGGAACCAGCATCACCACGCCGCGGGCCTGACCCAATTTCAGCGTGCTGGCGGGGTTCATATTGACGAAGGTCTCCTCGACCGCCGCCTCGTCGGGTCCATATTCGGCGATGACGGCCATGATGGCGTCATGGAGCTGGACCAGGCGCTCGGACAAGGCGGCGGAGGCATCGGGACGGATCACCCCGTCGGCCACATGGCGCAGACGGTTATCGACCGCATCGATGATGCCCCAGCCGGTATTGCGCAGCCCTGGATCGAGCCCCAGGATTCTCATCAGCCCAGCTTTTCCATGATCTCATCGGGAATCTCGAAATTGGCCTGGACGCGCTGGACGTCATCATTGTCTTCCAGGGTATCGAGCAGCTTCAGCAGGGTCCGGGCGGTGTCCTCATCGGCCACCGGCACGGTGGTCTGCGGCTTCCAGTCCAGACGGGCGTATTCCGGCGTGCCGAACTTGGCTTCCAGGGCATCGCGCACCGCGCCCAGATCGTCGGGGGCGCAGGTGATCTCGTGGCCTTCCTCGTCGGATTCCACATTGTCGGCCCCGGCGTCCAGGGCGCCTTCGAACATGGCCTCGGCGCCTGCGGCAGAGGCCGGATAGCGGATGGCGCCCACCCGGTCGAACATGAAGGACACGGAATTGGTTTCGCCGAGCGCGCCGCCGTTCTTGTTGAAGGCGGTGCGCACTTCGGTGGCGGTACGATTGCGGTTGTCGGTCAGGCCCTCGACGATGATGGCCACCGAGCCGGGGCCATAGCCCTCGTAGCGCACTTCCTCGTAATTGGTGCCGTCCTCGCCACCGGCGCCACGCTTGATGGCGCGATCCATGGTGTCCTTGGACATATTGGCGGCGCGCGCCGCCACGATAGCGGCCCGCAGACGCGGATTGGCCGCCGGATCGGGCATGCCGGATTTGGCCGATACGGTCAACTCGCGGATCAGCTTGGTGAAGACCTTGGCACGCTTGGCGTCCTGCGCGCCCTTGCGGTGCATGATGTTCTTGAACTGTGAATGCCCGGCCATATTCCGCCACCAAATCCCGATGAAATGAAGATCGACCGGTGCCTATACCACATGTTGTGGCAAAGCAACAGGCATCACGCCGCCGACGCGGCATGATGCCTGTGGATCAAATCAACCCGGAGATTAAGGAGCTCAACGCCCCCCGGCCGGAAGCGCCGCGATCTTCTTGCGCATGGCGTCCAGCAGCACATCCACATTGCCGCCCCCATTGCGGATCACCGAGGTGAAGTCGGAGCGGATGGTGGTGATCAGCCCCACGCCTTCGGCCATGGCGTCGGAAATCACCAGCCGCCCCGCAAGATTGCGGGAGATGATGAAGGAAAGATCCACCCCCTCCTCTTCCTTCTGGATGATGCGGGCCTTGACCAGCACGCCGTCGGCCCGTTCCTCGCTGCCCTTCACCTCCACCTGTGTGGCACCCGACTTGTTGTCGATCAGCTCGGCATAGGTGGCGACGAAGAAAGGGACCAGCAGGGAAACGAAGCTGTCCTTTTGTTCCTGGCTGGCCTTGCGCCAGTAGCGGCCCAGGATCAGTTCCGACTCATAGGTGATGTCGCCGTATTTCGACACCAGGGCGATGATCTTGTCGCGGCTCTCCTCCCGGCTGAAGGGACCGCCCGCAAAGCTGGCGGCGGCATCGGCGATAGCCTGCTTGACCAGGGCCTCGGCCGCCGCACCGTCCTCGGCGCGGGCGGGTTGCGCCAGAAGAAGCACTCCAGCGATCAGCAGACCAAACAGACGCAGCATGATTACCGTCCTTTTCTTTTCCCAACCCGAATGGCGCCGGACCATAAAGGAGCGCCACTGACAGAAAGCTTTCACCAGTCGGGCCAGCACTCGGCCAGGCGTCCGCCCAGACGCAGCGGCGCCGCCCGCAAGGCTAGGCCCGTGCGGTCATCGGTCTCCACCATCACGCCGCAGAGCGTGCCCGGCCCTTCGGCGGGCGATAGGCGCTCTCCCGGAATCTTACGCACGAATTTGAAGATGGCGGCGTCCTTCTTCATGCCGATCACCGAATCGTAGTCGCCGCACATTCCGGCATCGGTCTGGTAGGCCGTGCCCTTGGCCAGGATCTGGCAATCGGCGGTGGGCACATGGGAATGGCTGCCCACCACCAGACTGGCGCGGCCGTCGGAGAGGTGGCCCAGGGCCATTTTCTCGCTGGAGGCTTCGGCATGGACATCGACGATGATCGCATCGACGCCGCCCGCCCCCATGCGCGCCTTGGCCAACTCCTTTTCCAGCGCCGCGAAGGGGTCGTCCAGCGGGTCCATGAACAGGCGGCCCATGACCTGGACCACCATCACCTTGCGGCCGCGCGGCCCGGCATAGATGCCCATTCCGTGGCCGGGTGTGCCTGCGGGATAATTGAGGGGGCGCAGGATTCTGGCCTCGCCGTCCAAATGGGGAATGATTTCGCGCTGGTCCCAGGTGTGGTTGCCCAGCGTGACCACGTCCACTCCGACGGAGAAGAAATCCTCGCAGATCTTGGGCGTGATGCCAAAGCCGTGCGCCGCGTTCTCGCCATTGACGACGATGAAGTCGGGGGACAGGCGGCTTTTGATCTCGGCCATGCGCCCGACGATCACGTCGCGGCCCGAGCGGCCCACCACGTCACCCATGTACAGAAGTCTCATTTGGCGGCCGTCACGATCACGCCCAGCTCCGTGGCTACAAGGTCCAAAGCGATATCCCAGGGATCGGTGGGAACCCTCTCCACCTCCTGGGCGGCAAAGGCCAGACCGATGGCGGGAACGGCGCCACGGCGGCGCAGATCGCTCAAGGTCCGGTCATAGTATCCGCCGCCATAGCCCAGACGGAACCCCCTTCTGTCGAAGGCCAGCAACGGCACCAGCAGTGCCTGGGGAACAATAGGTGACGCGGCGGAGGGATGGCGCGTGCCGTGGGGGCCTGGCTCCAGCACCTCGCCGGGGGTCCAGGGGCGGAATTCGAGGGTTCCGCCCGTCTCGGTCACCGCGGGCAGGGCCAGAAGATGGCCTTCGGCCGCCAGGGCCTCCATCAGGGGGAGCGGGTCCATCTCGCCCTTCAAAGGCCAATATCCCGCCACCACCATTTTGGGCGCGAGGCCCAGGGAATGGACCAGACCGGCCAGGGACCGGCCCGCCCCCGGATCGCGCAAGGCGGCCTCGGCCCGCGTCCGGCGGGCCAACTGTCGCAATCGGGTCTTGGTGAGGGGAGGGCTGGTCTCGGTCATGGCATCAGTGGAGCGGCGCCGCCTCGGCCGTTGGCCTGCAAGTCCTCCGTGGCCTGCTTACGCAGGTGGGTGGCCATATACCGGAACCAGGGCTCCGACAGGGACAGCCCCCGAGAGGAAGTTATTGGCCCCAGGGACATTGGCTGCCTGACGCACCGCGCAGCAGACCGCTCCGTCCCCGAAGCTAGGCCCTTTCCAGGCGCATCGCAATGGCTTCGATACGCCGGGTCAGGGAATCGATCAGCCCGGCCAGTTTGGTGTCGCCCTCGGCGGCGGCGCCGACCTCGGTGCCGATCTTGGAGAGTTCTTCGCGGGCCTCGGCCAATTCATCGGCCAGCAACAGACCGACCATGACCAGAAGGCGGGAATCGCTGACCGATCCCACCGAGGACAGCAGATGCTGGGCGCGGGCATCCACCTCGCGGCCCAGGACATGAACGCGGGCCACCTGGGAATCGTCGCAGGCGATATCGTAGACCCGGCCATTGATGGTGACGTTGACCACAGCCACGGGGCTCACTCCTCCAGTAGGTCGCGCAGACGGTCGATGGTGCTGTCCAGCCGGGCCGAGACCACGCGGGTGGTTTCCTCCAGCCGGGCATAATCGTCGCGGGCGCCGCGCAGCTCTCCGGCCAGAAGCAGATCGCCCGCTCCCACCCGTGCCGACGCGGATTCAAGACGGTCGATGGCGGCGCCCAGGCGGCGCATGGCCTCTTCGGTGCGTTGCAAGCTCTGGCCCTGGCGCTGTTCCACGATCCATCCCCATGTTCTGGAATCGAAAGCGAAGGTATGGCCGAAGCACAACGGAGTCAACAAAGGCTGGGTTGATCGGAGTTCAAGCAGACGATACCCTCGGCTAAAGACCCGATTTCCGCAAAGGATGGAAACCATGCGCTCCGCCCTCAAGGCCGCCCTTATGGCCGCTGCCATCCTTGGTCCCCAGATGGCCTGGGCCGAGCCACTATCGTCCGGCCAGACCCTTTACGTCCCGGTCTATTCCCATATCTCCCACGGCAATCTGGATGGGCGGGGCAAGGCCTCGGAACTGCTGCTGTCGTCCATGCTCAGCCTGCGCAATACCGATCCCTCCCATGCCATCACCATCACGGCGGCGCGCTATTACGATACCGACGGCAGGCTGTTGCGCGATTATCTGGCCAAGCCGCTTTCGCTTCCCCCCATGGGGTCGAGCGAGCTTTTCGTGGAATACAAGGATACGGCCGGCGGCAGCGGCGCCAATTTCGTGGTGGAGTGGAAATCAGACCGGCCGGTCAACCCGCCCCTGATCGAGACGGTCAACGCCTATTTCTTCGGCACCCAATCGGTGGCCTTCACCAGTCCCGGCCGCCCCATCTCGCCCAATCCATGACCCCTGCCGTCATCCATTGCCTGGATCAGGCCCGCGCCGTGCTGGCCCGATCCGATATCGACCGGCCGGTCAGATTGCAAAGCAGCTTCGGAGCCGCCGGTCAGCATGGGATCGGCTGGTGGCTGGCCGTGACCCGCATTCTGGCGGAAGAATTTCCCGAACACGCGATCGAGGCGGCGCTCGATTGCGCCGATTCCCCCGGCCTCGCCCTGGCGGCGCTCCGGGCTGGGGTTCCCCTGGTGCGGGCCAGCGGCCTTGCCCCTGATATGCGCAACAAGCTGGGCGACATCGCCCGCCAGATGGGGGCGCGGCTGATCGACTGACCGGTCAGATATCGTAGATCAGCACCGGTTCGGGACGGCCACGCCGATTGGCCATGTCGGCCAGGGTGGTATTGTCCAAAATGGCGGCGATGGCATCACGCACATCCTGCATGACCGCACGGATGGTACAGGCGGCCTCGTCGGTGCAATCATCGCATGCCCGATAGGCCGAGCGCGAAACGCAAGAGACAGGAGCCAGGGGACCGTCCAGCACCCGGACGATATCGCCCACCATGATGCGGGCGGCGGGCATGGCCAGGGTATAGCCCCCGCCCTTGCCCTTCTTGGAAGACAGCAGCTTCTGATTCTTCATTTCGAGAAGAATGGCGTCGAGGAATTTCTTGGGGATCCGTTCGGACTGGGCGATATCGGCGATCAGCACCGGCCCCAGGCCCTCGTGCCGCGCCAAATAGACCATGGCCTTCAGGCCGTATTTCGCCTTGCTCGACAGCATCACCACACCCGATCCATGGAACTACAGAGAAGGGGATTGGCGGAAGAGTGTCAACACCTCATGCCAAGTCTCCATGGGAGGCTTGGCAATTGGATTCGTCACCCCGGACAAGCGAAGCGCGATCCGGGGCCCAGGGGGGATGCCCAAGGCGGTGACCGTGACTCCTGGATCCCGGCTTAAGGAGCCGGGATGACGCCCCTGAATGTCGTGTCCCGTGATTGCGCGAAGAAGCAATAAAATGCGGGGGCGGGCGTGTGCCGCGCCCGCCCCCGCCAGGCTGCGGCCTCAGGGAGACTGGAGGGCCGCGGTGAACTCAGGCAACACCTTGAACAGGTCCGCCACCAGGCCGTAATCGGCGACCTGGAAGATGGGGGCCTCTTCGTCCTTGTTGATGGCGACGATGACCTTGGAATCCTTCATGCCGGCCAGGTGCTGGATGGCGCCCGAGATGCCGACGGCGATATAGAGGTCAGGCGCGACGATCTTGCCGGTCTGGCCCACTTGGAAGTCGTTGGGGACAAAACCCGCATCCACGGCGGCGCGGCTTGCGCCCACGGCGGCGCCCAGCTTGTCGGCCACGGCTTCCAGCAGATGGAAATTGTCGCCCGACTGCATGCCGCGACCGCCCGAGATGATGATCCGGGCGCTGGTCAGTTCGGGGCGCTCAGACTTGGACAGCTGTTGCCCGACGAAGGAGGACAGCGCCGGATCGGCACCCGCCGCCACGCTTTCCACCGGGGCGGAACCGCCCTGGGCGGCGGCCTCGAAGCCGGTGGCGCGCACGGTGATCACCTTGATCGCGTCCTTGGACTGC
>NZ_JXSL01000032.1 GCF_000829825.1 Paramagnetospirillum magnetotacticum MS-1
GCCGCCGGTTCGGTGGGCGAGGACGGGAACCATTCGGCGACCGGCCATCTGTCGGTGGCCGATGTGGATTCGGGCCAGGCCCATGTGACGGCCCAGACGGTGGAGACCGATCAGGGCACGTTCAGCATCGGGACCGACGGCAACTGGTCCTTCGCGGTCAATTCCGCCAATGCGGATGTGCAGGCGCTGGGCGCAGGCGAATCCATGACCAAGACCTTCACGGTGGCCTCTGCCGACGGCACGGCGACCCAGGAGGTCACGGTGACCATCAATGGCGCCAATGACAGCGCCACCATCACCGGCTCGGCCGCCGGTTCGGTGGGCGAGGACGGGAACCATTCGGCGACCGGCCATCTGTCGGTGGCCGATGTGGATTCGGGCCAGGCCCATGTGACGGCCCAGACGGTGGAGACCGATCAGGGGACCTTCAGCATCGGGACCGACGGCAACTGGTCCTTCGCGGTCAATTCCGCCAATGCGGATGTGCAGGCGCTGGGCGCTGGCGAATCCATGACCAAGACCTTCACGGTGGCCAGCGCCGACGGCACGGCGACCCAGGAGGTCACGGTGACCATCAATGGCGCCAATGACAGCGCCACCATCACCGGCTCGGCCGCCGGTTCGGTGGGTGAGGACGGGAACCATTCGGCGACCGGCCATCTGTCGGTGGCCGATGTGGATTCGGGCCAGGCCCATGTGACGGCCCAGACGGTGGAGACCGATCAGGGCACGTTCAGCATCGGGACCGACGGCAACTGGTCTTTCGCGGTCAATTCCGCCAATGCGGATGTGCAGGCGCTGGGCGCAGGCGAATCCATGACCAAGACCTTCACGGTGGCCAGCGCCGACGGCACGGCGACCCAGGAGGTCACGGTGACCATCAATGGCGCCAATGACAGCGCCACCATCACCGGCTCGGCCGCCGGTTCGGTGGGTGAGGACGGGAACCATTCGGC